>NZ_DAIOIA010000036.1:0-25674 GCF_036744435.1 Propioniciclava sp.
CTCCCCTGCCCGACGGGAGCATTCCCGCCCCCGAAAGGCTGGATTGCGTTGTCCGGAATGGGGGCCGTGACAAGCAACTTCGGCAGCCAGCGGACGCCGACCAGCTCGGTTCCCGGGTCCAGGCCGGTTCATCGCTGGTGCCCGTCGTCGTGGTGGGCGCCTCGGGCCCCGGCGCGGAGGTGACCTGCTCCGGCGCCTACCTGGCCAATCGCGAGGTGTGGCTGCTGCCTACCCTGCCGTCCATCTCGGCGGTTCCCCTGTCGGTGGTGATCGGGGGCGTGGGATGCCTGGGGATCGGGCTGTTGATCAACCCACGGGCCCGAGGCAGCCGCGGCTGACCTGGTCACAGGAGTCCCATCAGCCCGGTCACCCCGGGGGCGGCGAACACCAGCACCGCACCCAAGGCCATGTGGGGCCCAAAGGCGATCTCTGTGCGGCGATCGGCCTTGCGGGCCACGATCAAGCACACCCCCCACACCAGAGCGAACAGGTAGGCCGCGAGCGTTCCGGCGAACACATGGACCCACGACAACAGCCCCAGCACCATGCCCAGGCTCACGGCCAGCTTCGCGTCCCCGAGCCCCATCCCGCGGGCACCTCCGACCAGGACCTGGACCAGGTAGAAGCCGCCGAGCGCGGCACCTGCGGCCACAGCGCGGAGCAGCGCCTCCGCCGATCCTTGAGACAGGCTCACCGCGGCCACGCCCGCCAGCGTGACGCCCATGAGGGGCAGGGTGATCGCGTCGGGCAAGCGGTGCACATCGAGGTCGATAGCCGCCAACGCCCCCAACACCAGCGAGTATCCGGCCAGGAGCAGCGCAGCGCCGGGGGCGCTCGCCCACCAGCCGGCCCCGATCAGTCCGAGGACCACCGGAAGCACCACCGCGAGCCAGCGCGCGTCACGCACGGGGAGTTCGGCCTCGTCGTCGTACCGATAGGTTCGACGACCCAGCCAGGCGACGAGCAGGAGGGCCGCACCGAGCCCGAGAAGCACGCCGCCGAGCAGGCCAGCCCCCATCATCGGCACCCCGGCCAGGTGTTCCACGCTGTCCCGTCCCAGTGCTGAGCGGCCGGCGTCTCCTTGCGGGCCTGGGCCATCCTCGCCCCGAGGGTCTCCAGGGGGATCGGGGTTCCGGCGTCGGCGTCCCGGGCACCCGTGGCGCGCGACACGTAACCGTCTCGTGTGGCCGCCGCGGAGAAGGAAGCAAGGAGCGGAGTCCCGGTGCTCGCCGGGGACACCACGTGGGCGTAGCGTCGCTGCGAGGTGACACCCAAACCGGTCAGAAGATCCTCGATCGCCTCGACGCTGTCCGCGGAGGAGACCGGCAGGGACGCCACCTCCGTGCCCGACCCGGCGGGCACCGTTGTCCGTGCGGCCGTCACGTAACCTCCCGCGTCACGATCGATCTCGATGCTGAGCGGCCCCGTGGCCGTCCCGCCGTGGAGCAGTTCGGTGGTCGCGCCGCCCTGCCACTGCGTCGTCCCCACGCTCACCGCACCGCCGCCGTCCCCGAGTGCCGTGGCCAGTTCGTAGGCGTGAGCCGAGGGCGCCAGGCCTGCACCGCTACCGGCGAACCGTCCGCTCGGAACCGGCACGGCGGGTTCGCCGGACGTCGTGAAGAGGCCCTCGCCCACCGCGGCCCAGGCGTCAGCGACGGGGGTACCGCCGGTCCCGAACCAGGATTCCTGGCGCTGCTGCCTGCGCAGGCCCGTCAGGATGGTGCCGAGTTCAGCTTCCGAGCCCGCCGTGTAGAGGCTGGCCGCCGCGGCGCGCGCCCAGGTCCCCGCGACGGGATCGTCCCCGGCCATCGAGGACCCCGCAGCGGTGATCACCGTGAAGACGCCCCCCGCCGACTCCTCGACCGTCACGAGGGCGCCGTCCCCCAGGTCGACCTGGTAGGCGAGCCGCGTGGCCCCGGCGGGCGCGGACGCCGGTACCGCGCAGCCGGCAGCGTCGTTCAGATCGGTGAGCTGCTGTGGTTCACGGCAGGCGGCGCCGGTCACCGAACAGGCGGCAAACGCGACCCGGCCGGCGATGCGCCCCTCGGAGACCGCTGCCACGAGGGCGCCGATCAGCGCTACGGCAACGAGAATCACGCCGACGGCCTGCAGCGCGGCAGCCCCCCTGTCACCCCGCATGCGCTTCACTCCTCGAGGGTGAACGTCGACATGAGCCGGGGCAGCCCTTCGGACTCCAGAGCGGAGGCGGGGCCGAAGGCGACGACGCTGTAGATGGTTCCGCGCTCAGAGCCGATCATCAGCTGCGACACGAAGCGTGGTTCGGTGCTCCCCCCTGACTGCTCGACCCACCGGAGGATCTGCGCCGAGCGAGCGCCCGGCCACGTCAGCCCTTCACGCGTGGGGCGGGCGCCGTCCTCGCGCAGTTGGCGCTCGAGCTGAGCCCCCTGCTGCTCGACGCCGAGGCTGGGGGTCCCCTCCCGGACGACGGTGATCGCAGTCACCAGCGGGCCGTTGGGGTGGGGCTGGCTCCATTGGCTCACGCTGACGTCGTCGGGGTAGGTCACGAGGGATTCCTCGTAGGAGCCGGGAACGCCGAGGCCGAACCCCGGCCCGGTCACGCGCCGCAGGCCGATCGGCACCGGGCTGTGCCGCAGCGACTGCTCCTGCGGCTCGGGGGTGGCCAGCGCGCTCGCGTCGGCCGTAGCCGAGCATCCGCCTGCGGTGAGCAGCGGCAGGAGGGCGACGAGGGCGGCGAGCCGGCGCGCGGCTCGGACCCCGAACGGTGAGGCCCCCCAGCGCCTTCCTTGCCCTCCGGCGTGGCTGCTCGCCGTCATCTCACACCTGCTCGTTCACGTAGGTGTAGTCGGCATCCACCCACCACACGAAGGGCTTGGAGACGCTGACACTGCCCAACTCACTGTCATCGAACCCACCTTCGCGAAGCCAGAACCCGGTGTCGGGGAACGGCCTGGAAGCGTTGAGCCGGCTCGCGGCTTCGGGATCGGAGTACCAGCGAACCGTCACGGTGACCCCGAAGCAGCCGCTCGAGCTGAACACCCCTCCCCCGCCCGCGGCGACGTCGCGGGCCAGTTGAGCATCGTCGAGGGGAACGCCTGCGCACCCGCGGGCGCTCAGCGCCGCACGCATCGCGGCGGCCGCGCCGGGCAGATCGTCGTCGGCGGGGTCGATGAGAAGGCGGCGCTCCACGTTGCACAGCAGGCGCCCGGGATCCCAGAGGGAGTCTCGGCGTCCGGCATCACACCAGTCGGACCTTCGGGTGGCGAGCACAGTACCGACCTCCTCGAACGGAGACAAGACCATCGCGCTGCGGGTAATGCCTTCACGGCGTTCCGCGGCTATTCCGCTTCCTTCGGCCCGATCACGCGGGTCGGCGGAGCATCCGGCGAAAAGCGCCAAGCCGAGCACGCCTGCGAGGAAGGTCACTCCCCCACGAGGGGTGGTGCGTTTTCCCCGGCCGGACCGCGGGTGGCGATCCGGCCGGGGACCCGGGGTCTCTCGCTGCGGACGGTGACGGTCCGCTCGGGAGGGCGAGCTCCTGATGAGCACCTCGGGGGTCTCCTTGGGGCAGGTTTCCTTGGCGATCACGATCATGTCACCCGCGCGGGGCCCACTCCCAGGGTCGGCGGGCCCAGGCCTGGGCCCGGTCTGGGCCCGGCCGGATGGTCCCAGATTGGGCCCTCCTCTGGGCCGCTAGACGCTGGCCTGGTTGGTGTGGGCCAAGGCGGCCACCATGTCGGCCACGTCGAAGGTGGCGACGGGCCACCCCAGATCGAACGACTCCAGCGTCCGGGTGAGGATCTCGGTGACAGCCAGCCGGGCGTACCACTTCCGATCGGCGGGCACGACGTACCAGGGGGCGGCCTCGGTGCTGGTGCGAGCGAAGACGTCCGCGTACGCCTGCTGATAGGCAGGCCACTTGCTGCGCGTGGTGATGTCGCTCGGGCTGAACTTCCAGTGCTTGTCGGGGCGATCCAGGCGTTCGGCCAGACGTGCGCCCTGTTCGTCGTAGGAGACCATGAGGGCCACCTTCACGATCGTGGTGCCCGACGCGATCAACTTCTCCTCCCAGGCGTTGATCTCGTCGTAGCGCCCTTCCCACTCGGTCTGCGGCACCAGTTCGTCGACGCGCACGACGAGGACGTCCTCATAGTGGCTGCGGTCGAAGACGCCGATCCGCCCGCCGGGGGGAACCTGCTTCTCGATGCGCCACAGATAGTGGTGAGCGCGTTCCTCCGCCGTGGGCACCCCGAAGCTGGCCAGCTTGACCCCCTGCGGGTCGACCATGCCCATCACGTGGCGGACGATGCCGCCCTTACCCGCCGTGTCGAGCCCCTGCAGCACCAGCAGGACCGATCGCTCACCGCCGCTGCGCCCCTCCGCGAACAGCTTCTCCTGCAGGTCGGAGAGCTCCCGCCCGCGGGCCGCCATATAAGCCTCGCCCTGGGAGCGGGTGCCGTCCCAGCCCGGCTTCCCGCGACGGTCCAACGCCGCCACATCGAAGGTGGACCCCGCCTTCAGCTCGTCGCGGGGATCGGTCTTCCAATAGTTCTTCGCCATGCCCGGCATCCTGCCCGACGTCAGCGGCTCACGGGAGTGATCGGAAGCAGGTGTCGCCCGGTCGGACCTATCTGGGTCTCGGTGCCGAGCTGAGGGCAGACGCCACAGTCGTAACAGGGCGTCCAACGGCAGTCCTCGACGGGACGCTCCTGGAGAGCGTCCTCCCAGTCCTCCCACAGCCAGTCCCGATCCAGCCCGGCATCGAGATGATCCCAGGGGAGGACCTCGTCCTGGGTCCGCTCGCGGGTCGTGTACCAGTCCAGGTCGACGCCCGTCCCGGCCAGCGCGGTGGCACAGGCCGCGACCCAGCGGTCGTAATCGAAGTGCTCGCTCCAGCCGTCGAACATGCCGCCGGCCGCCCAGCAGGCCTCGATGACGGCCCCGACCCGTCGATCACCGCGGGACAGCAGCCCCTCGATGATGCCCGGACGACCATCGTGGTATCTCATCCCGATCGCCCGACCGAACTTCTTGTCCCCACGGATCTTGTCGCGGAGGGCGTGCAGCCGGTGGTCGATCGTCTCGGCCGACGCCTGAGCCGCCCACTGGAAGGGGGTGTGCGCCTTCGGCACGAATCCGCCGATGGACACCGTGCACCGGATATCTCGCGTCCCGGCGGCCTGCCGGCCGGTCTCGATGACGCGCGCGGCCATGTCGGCGATCGCGAGGACGTCCTCATCGGTCTCGGTGGGGAGCCCGCACATGAAATAGAGCTTCACGGCACGCCAGCCGTTCCCGAAGGCCGCGGCGACCGTGGCGATCAGGTCGTCCTCGGTGACCATCTTGTTGATCACCTTGCGCATCCGTTCCGACCCACCCTCGGGGGCGAACGTCAACCCGCTGCGGCGCCCGTTGCGCGACAACTCGTTGGCGAGGTCGATGTTGAAGGCGTCCACGCGGGTGCTGGGCAGCGACAACGACACGTTGGTGCCGTCATAGCGGTCGGCGAGTTCGCGGGTCACGTCGCCGATCTCGGTGTGATCGGCGCTGGACAACGACAGCAGACCCACCTCTTCCAGCCCGGTCGCCCGCAGACCTGCCTCGACCATCGCCCCGATCGTCTCGATCGACCGCTCCCGGACGGGCCGGGTGATCATGCCCGCCTGGCAGAACCGGCACCCGCGGGTGCAGCCCCGGAAGATCTCCACCGAATACCGCTCGTGGACCGTCTCCGCGATCGGCACGATGGGGGCCACCGGGTAGGGCCAGGCGTCGAGGTCCATCAACGTGTGCTTCGCGACCCGCTCGGGCACCCCGGGGCGGGTCGGCGTGACGGTCGCGATCCGCCCATCGGGCCGGTACTCCACCTCGTAGAACCCCGGCACGTAGGCGACTCCACTCGTCGCCAATCGCATCAGCAGGCCGTCTCGACCGCCAGGGCGCCCCTCCGCCTTCCAACCGCGGATCAGCGCGCTGACCTGCAGGGACGCTTCCTCCCCGTCGCCGATGATCGCCGCATCGATGAAGTCGGCGATCGGCTCGGGATTGAACGCTGCGTGCCCACCCGCGATCACCAGGGGCTCGTCCTCGCAGCGATCCCGCGCGTGCAGGGCGATCCCGGCCAGATCGATGGCGCCCAGCATGTTGGTGTACCCCAGCTCTGTGGAGAAGCTCACGCCCACGACGTCGAAGGCGACGATCGGGCGGTGGTTATCGAGGGTGAACTGCCCGATCCCCTCCTGCCGCATGAGGGCCGCCAGGTCGGGCCACACGGAGTAGGTCCGCTCCGCGAGGATCCAGTCACGCTCGTTCAAGATCTCGTACAGGATCGCGACGCCCTGGTTGGGCTGGCCGACCTCGTAGGCGTCGGGATACATCAGCGCCCAGCGGACCTCTGCGGCGTCCCATGCCTTCGAGACGGAGTTGACCTCCCCACCCACGTACTGGATGGGTTTGGCGACCCGGGCGAGCAGTGGCTCCAGCCGGTCGAACACCGAGGCGTGGCGCGGGCGTGATGCGGCAGTCATAGGGCGCCCATGCTAACCGACGCCTCGCCGCTCACCCCAGGGGCCCGCGTGCGTGCCCCTGCCCCGGGTCGTCGGCCCGATTGCGGAATCCGGCCGCCTCCAGGTCCTCGCCCAGCTCGTCGATGGTGGCGTGTTCGTCGTCCCACTGGTCGGTGCGGTAGGCAGTGCGGGCCAGCATGTGACCCGACACCGGTGCCGTCATGATCTGGAGCACGATCGTCAACAGGGCCAGCAGCACGACGTGCCACGTGCGCAGCGTGACCGCAACCCCCGTGAGGATCAGCAACAGCCCGAATACCTGGGGCTTGGTGGCGGCATGCAAGCGGGTCATCACGTCGTGGAACCTCACCACGCCCAGAGCCGCTGCCAGGCAGAACACCGAACCGGCGAGCAGGAACAGGGCCCCGACCACGTCGAGGATCTCGTTAAGCATCGTCCCCCCTCTCCGGGGTGTCGTCGCCCGCCGGGGTGGCGGGGTCGCCCGTGGTGGCCTGCGGACCGGGATCGTTCAGGTAGGCGGCCCGGGCCTCAGCCTCGAGGAAGCTGCGCTCACGGGCGGTCGCACCGGTGATCAGACGTGCCAGCCCGACGGCCGTGGTGAAGCCCACCAGGGACAGCACCAAGATGATGATGAGCGCCACCGAGGTGCGGAACCACACCGCGTGGGCGCAGATCGACGCGATCAGCACCGCGATCAGGACGTCGGAGGCGATCCCGCGATCCAGACCGGTGGGCCCCTTGGCGAGCCGCATGAACGCGAGCAGTGCGGAGATCAGGAGGATCACTGCAGCGATGGCGACGATGACCTGGCTCGGTGTCATGAGTCCCCCTCCTGAGCCGCGTCCGCGGTCGGCGCCTGCACCTGCTGCATGGCCGCGAGTTCCTCGGCGGTGCCGAAGGCCGCCACGACGCGTCGTTCCAGGGCCCACGTGTCGTCGATGGTGTCCTGGCGCTCGGACGGATCAGGCAGGTCGAACACGTGCAGGTACAGCAGGCGCGGCTTGCGCCGGGCATCGACGACGATGGTGCCCGGCACCACCGACGCCAACTCGGCGGTGTTGACCTCGTACAGATCGGCATTGGAATGCAGCGGGACCCGCACGATGCCCGGATGCGGCACACTCCGGCCGAACGCGTAACCCATCAACCGCACCGACGACACGGCCAGGTCGCGGACGAGATGAACGACCAGGACGAGGAGGCGCCACGGGTGGATGCGACCCGAGTGATCGACCGGCGGCAGGGGAAACACCAGCATGATGAGCCATCCCAGCAGCAGCCCGCCCACGACGCTGACGATGTTGACCTCGCCGACCAGCACCAGCCAGATGATGGCCAGCATGAGAATCTGACGCGGCTGGAACGGCACCCGACGGCGGGACCTGCGCCGGGTCACGGGCCCCGCATCGGCCTCAGCGCGGGCCTCCTCGCTCATGGCGCCACCTCCCCGAGCACTGCGGTCACGTAGTCGGCGTTCAGCAGGGCACGAGCGGCCAGCGTCGTGTACTCGTACAGCGGGCCGGCGAAGACGGTCAAGGCGACGCTGAGGCCGATCAGGCCAAAGGTGGCGGCCACCATGATCCGTGGCATGGGTCCCTCCGACGGGTTGATGGGCAGTTCGTCCTCCTCGTCTGAGACCGCCTTGGTGTAGGCCACCGGGGTGCCCCAGAAGGCCCGGTTCCACACCTTCGCGATCGCGTAGAGGGTGAGCAGGCTCGTGAGGACGCTGGTCCCCACGAGGACGAACGCCAGGGGCGTCCCCACCTGGACGCCGGCGTCCAGCAGGCCGAGTTTGCCGATGAAGCCGGACAGGGGAGGGATACCCGCCAGGTTCATGCCGGGGATGATGAACAGCACCGCCAGCAGCGGGGAGGTGATCAGAAGCCCCGACAGCCGATCCAGGGAGTTACTGCCCCCGACCCGTTGGATCAGCCCGACGACGAGGAACAGCGTCGCCTGGATGGTGATGTGGTGCGCGGTGTAGAAGATGGCTCCGGCGATCCCTGCTTCGGTAGCGAGCGCGATGCCCATCACCATGTAGCCGATGTGGCTCACCAGCGTGAACGACAGCATGCGTTTGATCTCGGACTGGGCGATGGCCCCCAGGATGCCGACGATCATCGTGGCGGCGGCGACGCACAGCAGCAGTTCGGTCAGGGGGCGGTGCGGGAAGATCAGGGTCTGCGTCCGCAGGATGGCGTAGACGCCCACCTTGGTCAGCAAGCCCGCGAACACGGCCGTCACCGGGGCCGGGGCGGTCGGGTAGGAGTCGGGCAGCCAGGCCGACAGCGGGAACACGGCCGCCTTGATGGCGAACACCACCAGCAACATGAATTGGAGTTGCGCCTGGGTCGCCTCAGGCAGCGCGGGGATCCGCTGTGCGATCTGGGCCAGGTTCACGGTTCCGACGGCTGCGTACACGTTGGCCAGCGCGATCAGGAACAGGCTGGAACTGAGCAGGTTGACCACGACGTAGATGGAGCCCGCCCGGATGCGTGACCTGGTCCCCCCCATGGTCAGCAAGACGTACGACGCGAACAGGAGGATCTCGAATCCCACGAACAGGTTGAACAGGTCCCCGGCCAGGAAGGCGTTCGACACCCCGGCGCACATCAGCAGGAAGGTGGGGTGGAAGATGGAAACGGGAGTCTCCTTCTTGACCTCCTCCTGCTCCTGCCCTGCGGAGTACAGCAGCACCGCCAACGTCACGAGCGCGGCGACGGTGAGCATGAGACCCGAGAGCCGGTCGGCCACCAGCACGATGCCGAAACCGCGCGGCCAGGCGCCCACCCACAGCGTCTGCGGCCCGTGCGCATTGGCCTGCAGCGCCAGCGTCGCGGCCACCGCCACCACGCCGGTGAGCACGAGGATGGAGACGAGCCGTTGCAGGCGCGGCCGGCGTCCGAGGATGAGGGTGAGGGCAGCGCCGAGCATCGGCAACAAGACGGGAACCGGGAGCAGGTTGTTCATTCGCTCACCCGGTCTTCACCCGTATCGCTGAAGCTGATGTCCTCGAACGAGTCCGACACGTCGTCGCGTTCGGCCAACTCACGGATGCGACGGTCCTCGATGTCGTCGGAGACCTCGTCGTGCCCGTTGAGCTGGAAGCTGCGGTAGGCCACCGTGACGACGAACGCCGAAACAGCCATGGTGATCACGATCGCGGTCAGCACCATCGCCATCGGCAGCGGATCGGCCATCCCCTCGGGCGCGAACAACCCGATCAGCGGCGGATTCCCCGACGAGCCGGAGGCGACCAGGAACAAGATGTTGACGCCGTTGCTCATCACGAGGACCCCCACCAGGATGCGTGTCAGGGAGCGCTCGGTGAGCAGATAGACGCCGGACGCGATCAGGACGCCCGCGACGATGGCCAAGGTGACGTTTCCGGTCATCGGGCACCTCCTGGTCGTCGGGCGGTGGCGGGGAGCGCCGTGGTGGATTCGGGACGTGGCATGGGGGTGCGTTCCTCTTCGGCCTGCTGGTCGATGCCGGCCCCCAGGCTTCGCACCAGGTCGAGCATCATGCCGAGAACGACGAGGTAGACCCCGATGTCGAACACGGTGGAGCTCACGAGGTGCAGGTCGCCGAACAGGTTGACCGCTCCCCAGGGCGTCTCGACCGCGGTGAGCGCAGGGATGGTGACGTGGACGTCGTAGCTTTGGAAGATCCGTCCGCCGAAGGCCCAGGGCAGCATGGAACTGCCGGCCCCGATGAACAGACCCAGGCCCAGCACGCGCCCCGCGTCCACGGGGGCGGCTTCGTCGAGTTCCTTCGCGCCTGCCGCCAGGTAGCGCACCATCAGCGCCAGCCCGGCGACCAGGCCTCCGGCGAATCCGCCGCCGGGGAGGTTGTGTCCGGCGATGAGCAGGTAGATGGACACCAGGATCATCACGCTGAACAGCAGCCGGGTCACGACTTCGAAGATGAGCGAGCGCGCGGCAGGGTGCAGGCTTTGGCTGGCGCGGAGCCAGGCGCCCTTGCCTTGGTTCGTGGCCGTGGCCCGCGTGGGACGACGGCCGGGGACGCGCGAGCGCAAGAAGATGAGGCTCGCGACGCCGGTGGCAGCGATGACCAGGACGGAGATCTCCCCGAGGGTGTCCCAGGCCCGGGTGTCGACGAGGATCACGTTGACGATGTTCTTGCCGTAGCCGAACTCGTAGGCGGCGGTCTCCAGCCCAGCCGACGCGGGCTCTGCCACGCGCGAGCCGGCGCTCACCAGAATGGAGGCCGTGACGGTGACGCCGACGCCGATGGCCAGCAGCATGCGCCACCAGCGCGAGCTGTGCAGCGGTCGGTCGGTGAAGTACTTGGGCAGCGTGCGCATCACCATCAGGAAGACCAGCAGGCTGGCCGTCTCGATCAGCACCTGGGTGAGGGCCAGGTCCGGGGCCCCATGGAGCAGGAACAGCAGGGCGGTGCCGAACCCGGTGACCCCGACCGTCAAGATGGCGCGGATGCGCCCGCGGACCGTGACCAGGCTGATCGCGGCGGCGCAGGTCACGACGGCGACGGCCACCTGGGCGAGGTTGTCGTAGGCCACCGGGACGACCGGCCACACCGGCATCAGGACCAGCGTTCCCCCCACCAGGACGATGAAGACGCTGAGGATCATGCCGATCGACGAGGCCAGCGAGCCGCGCTGGACGCGCGCGGTGACCTCGACGGCCACGGCATCCAGCAGGCGCATGGTGGTGCGGTAGAAGTCGTTGGCGGCTGGCATGTGCGGGAAGGTGCCCTGGACGCGGGCGACCCCATCACGTTGCCAGAACAGCACCGCGCCGCCTGCCAGCGCGAGCGCGGACAGCCCCAGTGGGGCGGTGAACCCGTGCCATAAAGCGAGGGAATGCGGATGCTCACCAGTGTGGACGCTGGTCACGTACGAGCTGAGCACGTCGGTGAGGGGCGCTCCCAGGAAGCCCATGGCGAGGCAGGCGAGGCCAAGGAGGGCCGGCCCGGCGAGGAAGCCTGCGGCGGGGGTGTGCTTGAGTGGCGTCGGCTCGACGCGGCGACGACTCCCGAAGGCTCCCCACCAGAACCGGAGGGAGTACGCGGCGGTCAGCATGGAACCGACCACGACGGCGACGACGAGGAGCACAGCGGCGGCGGGGAGGAACCCGGTTCCGTCTCCGCCGGCACCGGTGAGTCTCACCAGGGCGTCGAGCGCCGCCTCTTTGGCCAGGAAGCCGAACAGCGGCGGCAGGCCGGCCATCGACGCGGCGGCCAGGCCCGCGATCACGGCGACCACCGGCATCCGGGAGGCCAGGCCCGACAGCCTGGTGATGTCACGGGTGCCCGTGGAGTGGTCGATGACGCCGACGCTGAGGAAGAGCGTCGCCTTGAACAGCGCGTGGGCCAGCAGCATCGCCAGGCCTGCCTGCGCCGCAGCCTGGGTGCCGAGGCCGACCAGCAGCATGATGAAGCCGAGCTGGCTCACGGTGCCGTAGGCGAGGAGGAGCTTGAGGTCGTCTTGGCGCAGGGCCCGCCAGCCGCCGAGGATCATGGTGGCCGCACCGAGAATGGCGATGACGGGTCGCCACAGCGGAACGGACGCGAACGCGGGCGCCATGGCGGCCACCAAATAAACGCCCGCCTTCACCATCGTCGCGGCGTGCAGGTAGGCCGAGACGGGAGTCGGCGCCGCCATGGCCCCGGGCAGCCAGAAGTGGAAGGGGGCCAGCGCGGACTTGCTCAGGGCCCCGGCCAGCATCAACAGGGCTGCGGCCGTGGCGGCGAGGCCCTGTGGCGGGGTCGCCAGGATCGCGCTCAGGCTGAAGCTGCCCCCCAGGACGCCGAAGGTGACGATGCCGACCAGCATCGCGAGGCCACCCGTGGTCGTGACGATCAGCGCCGTCGTCGCCGCCGCTCGGTTGGCCCGGCGCGACGAGTCGTGGCCGATCATCAGGTACGAGAAGACGGTGGTCAGCTCCCAGAACACGTAGAGAACGACCAGGTCGTCGGAGGCGACGAGTCCGAGCATCGCCCCGGCGAAGGCAACCAGCAGCCCCAGCGTGCGGGCCGGCGGCCGGGAGAAGTACCAGCGGCAGTACACCAGCACGATCACGCCGATGCCGGTGACCAGCAGACCCAGCAGCCATTGCAGGAGGCCTACACGAAAGGTCAGGGAGACCCCCAGGGCCGGGATCCAGGGCATCGTCTCGACGTAGGCCGCTCCGCTGAGGATCGGGCCGGACTCGGCGAGCAGCAGCACGAAGCCGAGCAGGGGGACGATTGCCACCGCCAAGAAGGCGTTGCGGCCCAGCCAGCGGGACCACACGGCCGCCATCGCTCCCACCAAGAAGTGAAGAGCGATGAGGCCGATCAGCACGCGGTTGCCCCTTCCCGGGGTCGTGGCTTACAGGGTCACCTCACTCTACCAAGCGCGAGGGGGTTGCCCCGGCGGCGGTCCGTATGCCGGGGCCGCCACCAGGGTGGCGTCGAGCTCGGCGCGCCCCGGCGCACTGCGGACGACGATCCCCTTGCGTCGGGCAAGGATCTCGACGATGACCGCCGCCACCGCGAGCACGCCCACGTTGATCAGAATGCTCGCGTCGCCGGTGCCCTCGGTACGGTTGAACATCCCCGACATGTCCACGAACGGCAACGTGACCTCGGTAAGCATGTTGTTGACGACGTGGATCGCGACCGCCGCCTCCAGACCGCCGGTGCGCCAAGTCAGCCAGCTTCCGACCAACCCGAACACCATGTAGTAGGCGTTCAGCCAAGGGTCGTCGGCGCCGTGCAGGGACATGAACACGAGCACGGTCACGACCGTGGAGAGGACGAAGCCCACCCTCGGGTTCGGCAGCCAGGCGGCCACCGAGCGGCCGAGCAGGCCACGCACGAGGTATTCCTCCCCCGCCGCCTGCAACGGGGTCGTCAACAGGATGCCCAGGATCATGGCGAGGGTGTGCGGCCAGATGCCGACCCCTTCCGGCGGGGCGACGAGGATGCCGATGCCGATCAGCAGGATCCATAGCGGGAGGATCGCCGCGATGACGAGGAACAGCCAGCGCCAGCGGACGCCACCGGTCACTGAGCTGAGCCAGCGGGGCGGCTGTTGCACACATGCCCAGGCGGTGAACATCGCCACGGGAATGCAGGCCGCAAGGCTCAGGTTGTTGGCGATGAAGAACCCGGGGCCGACCTCGAGGTTGTCCAGCGACACGGCAAGGAGGCTCGTTCCGTCGATCAGCATCCCGATGGCTCCGAACATCCCGCTGAGCAGCATGAACACCACGCAGGCCAGGAGGATGGCCAGCAGCGACTTCCACCACCGGTACCGAGGCGCACGCCAGAAGGCGAAGTAGTCGCGCTCCTCCAGCGGCAAGGCCGGACGTAGATATGCCGGCAGGTGAGCGACCCAGGCCGTCACGTCGGGCGCCGGTACCGGCGGCTGGAACGGGCCGGACGCCGAGTCGTCGGGCTGTGCTGAGCCGTACGTCATGCCAGGCCTCCTACGGCAGGTGGGGGAACCAGAGCGCGATCTCACGCGCCGCGGACTCGGCCGAGTCGGACGCGTGGACCAGATTGCGCGACCCGGAGGTGCTCAGATCGCCTCGGATGGTCCCGGGGGCGGCCTGGATGCCATCGGTGGCACCGTTCAGGGCGCGTACGGCGGCGATCGCCGACTCCCCTTCGATCACGGCAGCCAGCAGTGGCCCCGAGGTGATGAAGGCGCGCAGCCCTGGGTAGAACGGCTGGTTGAGATGTTCGGCATAGTGCCGATCGGCCAGTTCGCCGTCGATGGTGCGCAGATCCAGCGCCACCAGGGACAACCCTTTGGCCTCGTATCGAGCGAGGATGCTCCCGACCAGCCCGCGGGCGACGGCGTCCGGCTTGAGCAGGACGAGGGTGCGTTGCGTCATGCCGGTCACCCTAGCGGGAGGCTGGGCCTGCCTCGATCCGGCGTCCCAGGACGATTTCCACGACGAAAAGGGCCGCGAACGCGCCACCCACGACGTACATCCAGGGCGTGAGTAGGCCGAGCGCGATGCACGCCACTTGCGCCGCCCAGGCAAGCACCCACCCCAGCGGCCTGCGTAGCGTCGCGGCGGCGAGCAGCGGCAGCAGCGCCGCAGTTCCACCGACCCCGAGGGCTACCCCCACCGGGACACCGCTGACCTGAATCATGCCGGGGATGGCCAGGACGCACACCACCACTTCGAAGATGAGAGTCAACGAGACCGTCTTGGTCATCGGGTTCCCCGCCCGCAGCATCATCACTGTTCCCCCGCCACGTCGTCGTCCCCGCCGCCGTGCGATGAGAACGGGTCGGCGTCCGGCCGCACCAGGAGCGTGCGGGCCTCCCCCGCCAGGATCACCGAGCCCACCACCAGGATGCCGGCCCCCGGCCCAGCGTCGTCGGCGAGCGTGACGGCCAACTCGAGCGCGTCGGGAAGAGCGGCGCGAACCTGGACCCGTTCCTCCCCGAACACGTCGGCGGCGAGGTCCCCCAGCTCGGCGGCCGGAAGCCCTCGGTCGGTGGAGGCGACCTGGGTGCACACGATCGTCGTGACGGTCTCCTCGAGGATGCTCAGCACCCCCTCCACATCCTTGTCTCGCATCATGCCGACCACGGCGACGAGCGGTTGGAAATCGAAGGCCTCATCGAGTCCCGCCATCGTCGCACGCACGCCGTGCACGTTGTGGGCGGTGTCCAGCACCAGGGTGGGCCCGGAGCGGACCACCTCCAGACGGGCGGGCAGACGCACTGCGCCGAGCCCCTCAGCCAGGACGTCGGGCGGGATGGCCGTGCCACCCAGGAACGCCTCCACCGCCGCCACCGCGAGCGCCGCGTTGTGGGCCATATGCTCGCCGAAGGCCGGGAGCAGCACCTCGTCGGTGGGCCCGGACGCTGTCTCGAGACGCAGCACCTGCCCGCCGACGGCCGGCACCCGGCCGATCAGCCCGAACTCGACTCCCTCCCGGACCATCCGCGCGCCGACGTCGCGGCACCGGTCGGCGAGGACGTGGGCGGCATCAGGGCGCTGCTCGGCCATGACCGCGACCGCCCCCTCCTTGATGATCCCGGCCTTCTCCGCCGCGATCTCCGCCACCGTGTCACCCAGCAGGTGCGTGTGGTCCAGGTCGACGGGGGCTACCACGGCCACCTGCGCGTCGGCGACGTTCGTGGCGTCCCAGGTGCCCCCGAGGCCGACCTCGACCACCGCGACGTCGACGGGCGCCTGGGCGAATGCCTCATAGGCCAGCCCGACCATGACCTCGAAGAAGGTCATGGGGACGCCGTCGAGGCGTTGTTCGTCCACGAGCGCCACCAGGGGTGCGACATCGGCGACCAGCGAGTCGAACGCGTCGAAGGCGATCGGCTCGCCGTCGATGCTGATCCGTTCGGTGACGTCGCTCAGATGCGGTGAACTGATCCGCCCGACGCGCAAGCCCAGGGCCAGCAGCAGCGATTCGATCATGATGGCGGTGCTGCCCTTGCCGTTGGTCCCGGTGATCTGGATCACGGGGTAGGCGCGCTGCGGGTCGCCCAGCAGTTCTGTCAGGGCTGCGATGCGGGACAGACTGGGCGCGACACGGTGTTCGGGCCAGCGGGCCTGGAGCGAAGCGACGATCTCGGCATGCGTGGTCATGATCGCCCCAGCCTAGCCGTGGCGGCCTCCGGCGCACACGGGAGCGCAGTTGAAGACTTGAACGCCTTGTATTCTGTCCGCATGACCGCTGCGCAACCCCCGGTTCGTCACGCCTGGGCAGGTCGTCCCTGGACGGCGTGGGTGGGGTTGGCCGCCCGCCTGATCCTGGGCGGCGTCATCTTCGTCGCCGGAGCGTTGAAGGTGGGTGCGATCGGCGAGTCGATCCTCGCGGTCCGTGCCTTCCGGATCCTGCCCTATGAACTGACCAGCGTGGTGGGCACGATCCTGCCCTTCGCCGAGATCCTGCTGGGGCTGTTGATCATGGCCGGTGTGTTCACCCGGCTGACCGGCATCCTCGGCGCCCTCCTCATGCTCGCCTTCACCATCGCCATCATCAGCGCCTGGTCGCGGGGGCTGACCCTCGACTGTGGCTGCTTCGGCGGCGGTGGCGTGATCTCACAGGAGGAGGCGTTCGCGGCCTACCCGTGGGACATCGCTCGCGACATCGGCTTGATGGCCTGCGGCGTGTGGCTCGCGATCTTCCCCCGGACGGCCTTCTCCGTCGATAACTGGATTTTCGGCGTCTCCCACGCCGACGCGTCCGATGAGGACGCATCGCTCGACCCCGTGTCCCTCGGTACCAAGGAGTCCTAGATGTCCAGCAACGCCACGAATCGCCGCGAGCAGTTGCGGCGGCAGCAAGCCGCGGCCGCCAAGCAGCAGCGCACCACGCGGATCATCGGCGTGATCGCGGGCGTCCTCGCCCTGGTCCTGATCGGCGTGTTCGCCTACGTCATCGTGACCTCGCAGCAGAACAAGGCGGAGTCCACCCCCACCAACACGGCGCTCGCCGCGCAAATCGTGCCCCCGAACGCGAACGCCGACGGCAACGCCTTGGTGGTGGCCCAGGGCGCCGCGGGGACGCCCACGGTGACGCTGTACCTCGACTACCAGTGCCCCAACTGCCGCATCTTCGAGAACAACTTCGGGCAGATGCTCGACCAGGAGGCCCAGGCGGGCACCTGGACGCTGCAGAACAAGACCATGACGTTCATGGACTCCAACCTGAACAACACCGCGTCGACCCGCGCCGCCCTCGCCGCCTCCTGCGCCGCGACCGTGGATCACTACGCCGAGTACCACCTGGAGATCTACAACAACCAGGAGACCCAGGAGGTCCGCGGCTCGGTCGGGTACAGCGACGAGCTCCTGCGCGTGACGATTCCGACGAAGCTCGGCTTCACCAGCGACCAGCTCACCACCTTCCAGGCCTGCTACGACGGTCGCGCCACCCAGGACTTCGTCACCACGGTCGACAAGGGCGCCTACACCGACGGGGTGACCGGCACCCCGACGCTGCGGGTCAACGGCAAGGACGTCAACTACAGCAATGTGACCTCGGTCGCCGGGCTCAAGGAACTGATCCTGGCCTCGGTCTGATCCCCAGCCTGCACGACGGCCGCCGCAGCGATCCGCTGCGGCGGCCGCGGCATGTCTGGCCACCGCCCGCTGCCCTCCCGGCATCCTCGGACGCGAAGTGACGGGGTCCCCGCCCGCGGCCTAATATCGGGCCCATGTGCTCGACACCTTCTGCTGACCTGCCCGCAACGACCACCACCGCGTGGTCCGTACCGGAGCGGCCCGCGTTGGAGGGGCTGGAGGGACGCTGGGCAGGCACGTGGCGCGACGCCGGCACCTACACGTTCCGGCGGCCCGAGCGCCGCGATCAGGTGTTCAGCATCGACACCCCGCCGCCCACCGTGTCCGGATCCCTGCACGTGGGGCACGTGTTCAGCTACACCCACACCGATCTGATCGCGCGCTATCAGCGGATGCAGGGCAAGCAGGTCTTCTACCCGATGGGGTGGGACGACAACGGGCTGCCCACCGAGCGCCGCGTGCAGAACTACTACGGCGTCCGGTGCGACCCGGCGATGCCCTACGACCCCGATTTCACCCCGCCCGCCAAGCCGGACCCCAAGCGCCAGGTGGCCATCAGCCGTCGCAACTTCATCGAGCTGTGCCAGGAACTCACCCAGGTCGACGAGCAGGTCTTCGAGGACCTGTGGCGGCGTCTGGGCCTGTCGGTCGACTGGAGCGCGCTCTACACGACGATCTCCGATGAGGCTCAGCGGGTCGCTCAGCTGGCGTTCCTGCGCAACCTTGAGCGCGGCGAGGCCTACATGTCCGAGGCCCCCACGATGTGGGACGTGACCTTCCAGACCGCCGTCGCGCAGGCCGAGCTGGAGGCCCGCGAGTACCCGGGCAACTACTACCGCGTCGCCTTCCACAGCACCGACGGCCCGGTCTTCATCGAGACCACCCGGCCTGAATTGCTGCCGAGCGTCTGCGCGCTGATCGCGCACCCCGACGACGAGCGGTACGCGCACCTGTTCGGCACCACCGTCACCTCGCCGGTGTTCGGCGTCGAGATCCCGGTGCTGGCCCACCCGGCCGCCGAGAAGGACAAGGGTGCCGGGATCGCGATGTGCTGCACGTTCGGTGATCTGACCGACGTCGTGTGGTGGCGCGAGTTGCGCCTGCCCACCCGCGTAGTGCTGCAGCGCAACGGCCGGCTGCAGGCTGATGCCCCGGCGTGGCTGGTGAATCCCGAGCCGTACGCACAACTGGCCAACAAAACCACCTTCAGTGCCCGCGAGGCGATGGTGGGCCTTCTGCGTGCCTCTGGGGACCTGGACGGCGACCCGCGCCCCACTCAGCGGATGGCGAACTTCTACGAGAAGGGCGACAAGCCTCTCGAGATCGTCTCCACGCGGCAGTGGTACCTCAGCAACGGCGGTCGCGACGCCGGCCTGCGCACCACGCTGCTGGCCCGCGGCGAAGAGCTCGAGTGGGTGCCCGACTACATGCGGCACCGCTACACCAACTGGGTCGACGGCCTCAACGGCGACTGGTTGATCAGCCGACAGCGGTTCTTCGGCGTCCCGTTCCCGGTCTGGTACCCCCTGGATGCCGAAGGCCAGCCGGATCACGCCCATCCGATCGTCGCGGACGCCTCGGCCCTGCCGGTGGACCCGGCTTCGCAGGCCGCCCCGGGGTTCGAGGAGTCTCAGCGCGGCGTCCCGGGCGGCTTCGTGGGCGATCCCGACGTGATGGACACCTGGGCGACGTCCTCCCTCACCCCGCAGTTGGCGTGCGGCTGGGAGCGCGACGCGGCCCTGTGGAACCTGACCTTCCCCATGGATCTGGCTCCCCAGGCGCACGACATCATCCGCACCTGGCTGTTCAGCCGGGTGGTGCGCGCCCAGTTGGAGAACCACTCCCTGCCGTGGCGACGCGCCGCGATCTCCGGGTTCGTGGTGGATCCCGATCGCAAGAAGATGTCCAAGTCCAAGGGCAACGTGGTCGTTCCGACGGAGATCCTCGACAAGTTCGGGGCGGACGCCGTGCGTTGGCGGGCCGCGATGGCGCGTCCGGGCCTGGACTCCCCCTTCGACGAGACGCAGATGAAGGTCGGACGCCGCCTGGCGATGAAGATCCTCAACGCGTCGAAGTTCGTGCTCTCGATCGCGGCCGAAAGCAGTGAGGCTCCGCAGACGACGCAGATCGATCAGCCCGTCGATCTGGCGATGCTGGCGGGACTCGCGCAGGTCGTCGACCGGGCGACCGCAGCCTTCGAGTCCTTCGACTACACCTCTGCGCTGGAGGCCGCCGAGAAGTTCTTCTGGACGTTCTGCGACGACTACCTCGAACTGGTCAAGGAGCGGGCCTACGGAGCACAAGGCGAAGCTGCGGCCGCCTCGGCGCGGGCAGCCCTGGCCCTCGCCCTGGATGTCCAGTTGCGGTTGTTCGCACCGTTCATGCCGTTCGTCACCGAGGAGGTGTGGTCGTGGTGGCGCGCCGGCTCGGTGCATCACGCCGCCTGGCCGCTGCCGTCCGAGCTGCCCGTCGGCGGCGATCCGGCGCTGCTGGAGGACGTCTCCGCGGTGCTGATTGGCCTGCGCGGCGCCAAGTCCGCCGCCAAGGTGTCGATGAAGACCCCGTTGGCCTCGGTCGCTGTGGAGGGTCCCGCCGATCAGATCGACCGGCTGCGCGCCGTGGAGGACGACCTCCGCGCCGTGGGCCGGATCGCCTCGGCACCCGACTGGGTCCCTGGTGGAGTTCAGCTGACGGTTCAGGCCGTCGTCACGTCATCTCAGGAGAATGCATGATCACTGTCCGCACGGCCGGCCTCGCCCTGGCCGCCGCCCTCCTTCTCAGCGGTTGCTCCGCTAACGACGCCCTCCAACGCGTCGAGCAGGTCAAGCAGGAGGCGGGCAAGGCGATGCTGCCCACCATCGCCTTGGGCGAGTGCACCAACTTGGAGATTCCTGAGACCGAGTCGGGCAGCCAGGTGAGCTCGATCCCGAAGACGGACTGCGCTCAGCCGCACGGCTGGGAGGCCTATGCCGAGAAGGAGTATCCGCTCGATGCCAGCTATCCGGGCGAGACGGCCGTCCAGGATGAGGCGGGTGACTTCTGCTCGGGCGAGTTCGAGACGTTCCTCGGCGTGGACTACGACTCCTCCGAG
The DNA here is from genome assembly GCF_036744435.1 of Propioniciclava sp. Lineage (NCBI taxonomy): Bacteria > Bacillati > Actinomycetota > Actinomycetes > Propionibacteriales > Propionibacteriaceae > Propioniciclava > Propioniciclava sp. The sequence continues at coordinate 20,637 of NZ_DAIOIA010000036.1, forward strand.
ATGGAGTTGCAGTACCTGTATCCGACGCAGGACACGTGGACGTCGCTGAACGATCGCACCCTCACCTGCCTGGTGGGCTCCTCGAGCAACGACGTCGTCGGCTCGTTGAAGGGCACGCAGCGCTAGGCGCGGCAGCTGACGAGCGAACCCGCCTCGATCCTGTGGATCGGGCGGGTTCGTTCGTGTCGGCGACGCCTGCTGTCGGTCAGGCCGATCGGGATCGGCGCGTGCTGCGGGGTGCCCGCGGCAGAATCCGGGGCTCGGCCCCCTGGCGTACCGTCTCCGCGGTGACCACCACCTGCCCGATGGTGTCGTCGGAGGGCACGTGGTACATCACGTTGAGCAGGATCTCCTCCAGGATGGACCGCAGCCCCCGGGCTCCGATCCCCCGCTCCAGCGCCAGTTCCGCGATCGCGGTGATCGCGTCGTCGGTGAAGTCCAGGTCGACGCCGTCCAGCTCGAACAGTTTGCGGAACTGCTTGGTGAGCGCGTTGCGCGGCTGGACGAGGATCCGCACCATGGCGTTCAGGTCGAGCGGCTTGACCGTGGAGATCATGGGCAGGCGCCCGATGAACTCGGGGATCAGCCCGAACAGGTGCAGATCCTCGGGGCGGACCTCCTCGAACGGGTTGCGGTCGTTGGCCCGCCGCAGACCCATGTCGTTGTTGAAGCCCAGCGGACGTTTCCCGACCCGGGAGTTGATGATGTCCTCCAGACCGGCGAACGCCCCGCCCACGATGAACAGGATGTTCGTCGTGTCGATCTGGATGAACTCCTGGTGCGGGTGCTTGCGTCCGCCCTGGGGCGGCACCGACGCGGTCGTGCCCTCCAGGATCTTCAGCAGCGCCTGCTGGACGCCCTCGCCGGACACGTCGCGGGTGATGGACGGGTTCTCCGACTTGCGGGCCACCTTGTCGATCTCGTCGATGTAGATGATGCCCGTCTCGGCCTTCTTCACGTCGAAGTCGGCGGCCTGCAGCAGCTTGAGGAGGATGTTTTCGACGTCCTCACCGACGTACCCGGCCTCGGTCAGGGCAGTGGCGTCGGCCATCGCGAAGGGCACGTTCAGCATCCGCGCCATCGTCTGGGCCAGGTACGTCTTGCCGCAGCCGGTGGGCCCGATCAGCAAGATGTTGGACTTGCCCAGCTCGACCAGTTCGTCCTCGGCCGCCCGGCGGGGGCTGTTGGCCTGCGCCTGCACCCGCTTGTAATGGTTGTAGACCGCGACCGCGAGGGCCTTCTTGGCGGTCTCCTGTCCGATGACGTACTGGTCGAGGTGGGAGACGATGTCACGAGGCTTGGGAAGGTCCTCCAAGAGGCCGACATCGGTCCCCTCAGAGAACTCCTCCTCGATGATCTCGTTGCACAACTCGATGCACTCGTCGCAGATGTAGACACCCGGACCAGCGATGAGCTTCTTCACCTGCTTTTGGCTCTTTCCGCAGAACGAGCACTTGAGCAGGTCGGAGGTCTCACCGATGCGAGCCATGCCACTCCCCTTCTGTGATCACCGACGTTGAAACCTCAGGCGACGTCTTTGAGCGAGGTGAAGATCTCGTCGATGATGCCGTACTCCTTGGCCTCTTCGGCGGTCAGGAACTTGTCGCGCTCGATGTCGCGGCTGATCCGCTCCACGTCCTGGCCGGTGTCCTTGGCCAGCATGTGCTCCATCAGCGACCGGATCCGCAGGATCTCACGGGCCTGGATCTCCAGGTCGGAGCCCTGTCCGTAACCGCCCTCGGTGGCCGGCTGGTGGATCAGGATCCGGCTGTTGGGCAGCGCGAACCGCTTGCCCTTGGTGCCAGAAGCCAGCAGCACGGCCGCGGCGGAAGCGGCCTGTCCCAGGCACACCGTCGACACGTCGGGCTTGATGTACTGGATCGTGTCGTAGATCGCCGTGAGCGCGGTGAAGGAACCCCCGGGCGAGTTGATGTACATGCTGATGGGCCGCTCGGGATCCATCGACTGCAGGCACAGCAGCTGCGCCATCACCGCGTTGGCGATGTCGTCGCTGATCGGGGTGCCGAGGAAGATGATCCGGTCCTCGAACAGCTTGGTGTAGGGATCGACGCGCCGGACGCCGTAGCTGGTGCGCTCCTCCCACTGCGGGATGTAGTAGTCCATCGAGGCGCCGCGCGGGGCGACCCCGCCGGGCATCGCGTTGAAGTCCATGGGAGTCCTCACTGGTTCGGAGCGTTGTCGCTGGTGATCTGGGCGGCGTTCTCGTACACGTGGTCGATGAACCCGTATTCGAGCGCCTGAGCCGCGGTGAACCAGCGGTCGCGGTCGGAGTCGGCCTCGATCTGATCGACGGAGCGGCCGGTGTGCTCGGCGATCAGTTCGGCCATCTCCTTCTTGGTGGCCAGGATCTGCTCGGCGAGGATCTTGATGTCGGACGCGGTGCCGCCCAGCCCGCCGGAGGGCTGGTGCATCATGATCCGGGTGTGCGGCAGCGCGTAGCGCTTGCCCTTGGTGCCCGCGCTGAGCAGGAACTGCCCCATGGATGCGGCCAGCCCCATCGCCACCGTGGCGACGTCGTTGCTGATCCACTGCATGGTGTCGAAGATCGCCATGCCGGCGGTCACCGAGCCACCCGGGGAGTTGATGTAGAGGTAGATGTCCTTGTGCGGATCCTCCGCGTTGAGCAGCAGCAGCTGCGCGCAGATCGCGTTCGCGTTGTCGTCGCGAACCTCCGACCCGAGGAAGACGATGCGGTTGGCCAGGAGGGCCTGGTACACGGAGTCGCTCATGCCGACACCGCCGGCACCGACCGCGGCCTGCAGGCCAGGAAGTTTCTCGTTCACGTCCCCGAAACTACCCGTAGTTGGAGACATTTCGGAGCGTTCCGCGCCACTGTTCGCTGACGGCGGAGACGCCACAACGCCCCGGCCTGGTGGCCGGGGCGTCGTGTTGGAACGGGTCGGATCACTCCGCGGCGTCGGCGTCCTTGGCCGGGGTCGCCTTCTTCGCGGAGGCCTTCTTCGCGGCCGGCTTCTTGGCCGGGGCGTCGGCATCCTTGTCCGCGGACTTCGCGGCGGCGTCCTTCTTCGCCGAAGCCTTCTTGGGCTTCTCGACCTCGTCGGCGGCGGGCTCCTGCGCCTCGGCCTCAGACTCGGCGAGGGTCCCGTCGGGACGGATCGAGGTGACGTCGACGACGTTGCCGTCGGTGTCGGTCACGGTCGCCTCGGCGACGATCGAGCCGAGCACCTTGCCGCGGCGGATCTCCGCCATCCACTCGGGGGCGTGGTTGTGCTCGATCATGTGCTGCATCTCCTGCTCCGGGGAGGAGCCGGACTGCTGCGCGCGACGGAACAGCATCTCGGTGAGCTCGGCCTGCTCGACGCCGACCTCTTGCTCGTCGGCCAAGCGATCGAGAATGATCTGCGCCTTCAAGGAGGTCTCGGCGTTCTCGGCAACCTGGGCCCAGAACTCTTCGGCCGTGGCGGCGGTCTCGTCCTCGGACTCGGCGAGGTAGTCCTCGACCGAGTAGCCCGCGCGCGTTAACTGCTCGGTGATCTGCTGCTTGCGGCCCTCGATCTCGGCGTTCAGCATGGCCTCGGGCAGGTCGAACTCGGTCTTGGAGACCAGGTCGGCGACCACAGCGTCCCGGGCGGCATTGAGCTGATCGACGCGAGCCATGCGGGCGACGGCGTCGGCCAGGTCGGCGCGCATCTCCTCGACGGTGTCGAACTCGGAGATCATCTGCGCGAACTCGTCGTCGACGGCGGGCAGCGTCTCGGTCTGCACCTTCTCCACCGTCACGGTGACGTCGGCGTTCTCGCCCTGGGCGGGCCCGCCCAGCAGTTCGGCGGTGAAGTCGGCCTTGTCGCCGGCCTTCAGACCGGTGACTGCGGCGTCGAGGCCCTCGATCATGCCGCCGGAGCCGACCTTGTAGGCCAGGCCGGAAGCGGAACCCTCGAGCACGGGCTTGCCGTCCTGGGTGGCCTCCAGGTCGATCGTGACGACATCGCCGTCCTCAGCGGCGCCGTCCTTGTCCTCGCGGGTGGCGAAGCGCTGGCGCATGAGCTCGATGCGCTGCTCGACCTCGGTCTGATCTTCGGAGACCGGCGCGACCTCGCCGACCAGGTCGGCGAACGCGGGCAGGTCGAAGTCGGGGCGGACGTCCAGTTCGGCGGTGAACTCGACGACGTCGCCGTCCTCCAGCTTGGTGACCTCGATCTCGGGCTGACCCAGCGGCACGACTTCGCTGGCGGCGACGGCGGCGGAGTAGGCGTCCGGCAGGGCCGCGTTGATGGCCTCCTGCAGGACGGTGCCGCGCCCAAAGCGCTGATCGATGATGGCGGCCGGCACCTTGCCCTTGCGGAACCCAGGGATGTTCACCTGACCGGCGATGTCGGCGTAGGCCTTGTCCAGGTGCGGCTTCAGGTCTGCGAAGGGGATTTCGATGGTCAGCCTGGCCCGGGTGGGGCCGAGCTTCTCGACGGTGCTGGGCACTGGGTTACTCCTGTTGATCGATGGTCTGGTCGAACCTCGGAGCGGATGACGGGAATCGAACCCGCGTAGCCAGTTTGGAAGACTGGGGCTCTACCATTGAGCTACATCCGCGCAACGCCGATCCAGCGTAGCAGGGCCCCTTGGGACACACGGAACTCGCAGCGACGTTCGAGCCTAGAAACTGCCGCGAGGCCAGTTCTCCGCCGAGCCGTGGTCGTCGAACCGATCGCTCCTGCTGGTCGCAACTCCCCGCAGACCGTGCACGAACGCGGCGACCTCGCCGCGCTGGATGCCCCGTCGTTGCGGCACCACCGGCACACCAGACGCGGTCGCATCCTCAGCGTCGACCGGTTCAGCCCCCAGTTGAAGCAGCCACAACCGGATTCGCACCGCCTCGACACCCTGGGGATCCAGTCCGACCCGCACCCGCTCCCCCACGTCTCGCCTCCTCGTCCGCCGGGCCAGTTGGCCCCAGGAGGCCTCGCACCCGTAGAATCACCCCGTTACGGGGCGTAGCGTAGTGGCTAGCGCGCCTGCTTTGGGAGCAGGAGACCGCAGGTTCGAGTCCTGTCGCCCCGACCAT
>NZ_DAIOIA010000037.1:0-25646 GCF_036744435.1 Propioniciclava sp.
GCCTGTGCAGCCCGACGAGGCCTGAGCGGTGCGCGAGTATCTGCTGGTCCTGTTCGTCGCCGCGGGCATCACGTACGTGGTCGCGAGCCTCGCACGGCGGTTGGCGTTTCGCTACAACGCAGTCGCCCTGGTCCGGGTGCGAGACGTCCACACCAAACCCATTCCCTACTTCGGAGGGGTGGCGATGCTCGGGGGGCTGGCGGCCGCGCTCATCGTCGCCACGCATCTGCCCTGGCTCGGCCGATCCGAACTGGTTCAGCGCGATGCCTGGGTCATCTTCGCCGGAGCCTTGGTCATGTGCGTCGTCGGTGTCGTCGACGACCTGTTCGAGTTGGGGGCCGCCGCGAAACTGTCCGGCGAGGTACTGGCGGCGGGAATCGTGGTCCTCAACGGGGTGAAGTTCTACTGGATTCCGCTGCCCGATCGGATCATCGCGCTGGACAACATCGCCTCCATCGCGCTGGCCGTCTTCGTCATCCTGTTCTGCACCAACGCCGTGAATCTGATGGATGGCCTCGACGGGCTCGCCGCCGGGGTCGTCGCGATCGGCGCCGCGTCCTACTTCGTGTACGCCTACCTGCTCAGCTACGAGCAGGATCTGGTGCGGGCGACGACGAGTTCCCTGATCACCGTGGCCCTGGTGGGGGTCTGCCTGGGGTTCCTTCCCCACAATGTTCACAAGGCGCGCATGTTCATGGGCGACTCGGGTGCGCTCCTGCTCGGGTTCCTGCTGGCCACCTCGGTGATCAGTCTCACCGGGCAACTCGATCCGTCCCGCGTGAACGCCAGCGGCGGTTCACTGCTCTCGGCCTATCTGCCACTGCTGTTGCCGTTCGCCGTGATGGCGCTTCCGTTCATTGATCTGGTCAGCGCCTACGTTCGTCGGACCCTGGCCGGGAAACTGTGGTTCGAGGCAGACAAGCAGCACCTCCACCATCGGATGCTCCAGTTGGGGCACAGCCACGCGGCGGCGGTGGCCCTGCTGTGGCTGTGGGCCGCCGTGATCGCCTTCGGGATGGTGGGGCTGGGTATCGTCGACGCGGCCTGGCCCGCATATGCCGCAGGTGCGGGGGTGGTCGTGGCCGTGGTGCTGACCTTGTGGCCACGGCTGCGGCGGAGGGCTTCCCATGGCTGAGCGCGGCAAGCCCAGCGACAACGTGCTGCGGGCTCAGCGTCTGCTGGTGGCGGGCCTGGTCGGCGGCCACATCGCCGCATTCACCTCGGTGGGGCTGTTCTGGGCCCTGGCCGGAGCGGACGCGGGCATCACCGCCGCCATCGCCGCGGCGGCCACCATCGCGTTCTACGCGATCGCGCTGGGGGCTCAGGTCATCGTCGCTGACGCCGCGCCCAAGGTCGTGCTGTTCGCCTGGCTGGCCTCCTATCTGGCCCGGGTGACCGTGCTCGGCCTGGCGCTGGCTGTGACGCTCACCCAGGCGCAGCGGTTCACCTGGCTCGATCCGATTGCCCTGGTCGTGACGACCATCGCGGTGGTCCTGGGGTGGATCTGCTTCGAGTTGTACGCCTACTCCAGGCTGCGCATCCCCGTCTTCGATCCACCCCCGGCCTAGACCGGTCACGGCTCGATGTGACTCGGGGGTGACGGGTTGCTAGAGTTCCTGGCGCACCGGACCTCGCCTTTTGGGGCTGGCGGCGTTGATGGGATGACCGACCGCACAAGGAGGCGCAATGGGCGGTACCAACGGGTTGCTTCTTCTTCCGTTGGAGGGCGAATCGTGGCCACCGGGCGAGCACAGCTTCGACTCTCGGCCCCTGTTCCCCGGAGTTCTGCCCGATTGGGTCAACAACCATGCCGCGCAGGCCGTCATCGGCGCGCTGCTGGTGATGTTCTTCTGGTGGTGGATGTCTCGCAACCTGAAGACGGTCCCGACGCGTAAGCAGTTCTTCGGTGAGACCCTCTACGGCTTGGTGCGCAACAGCATCGCCCGGGACATCCTGGGCCACGATTTCCGGCGCTACCTTCCCTTCCTCCTCGCGCTGTTCTCCTTCATTCTGGTGAACAACCTCTTCGGGCAGTTCTTCGTCTTCATGTTCCCGACATTCTCCAAGATCGGGTATGCGTGGGGCTTGGCGCTGTGTGCGTGGCTGCTCTACAACGTGGCGGGCATCCGAAAGTGGGGGCTGCTCGGGTACCTCAAACAGGCGACGCTGCCTGCCGGGGTTCCCAAGTTCTTGTGGATCTTGATCATCCCGCTGGAGTTCTTGTCCAACATCATCGTTCGGCCGCTGACGCTCGGGCTGCGTCTGTTCGCGAACCTCTTCGCGGGGCACCTGGTCATCATGGTGTTCGTGGTGGGCGGCACGATGCTGCTGACCACCACCCAGCCCCTCCAGGGCTTCCCGATCCCCTTGCTGCAGACCGCTGGCGTGGTGTCGTTGCTGTTCAGCTTCGCCATCTTCGCCCTGGAGTTGTTGGTCGGCTCGATCCAGGCCTACATCTTCACCGTCTTGACCGCTCAGTACGTGGCTTCGGCCATCTCCGACGACCACTGATAAACCCGCTGACTTTCGCCTGAAAGACACCATCCGAAAGGAATCCCAATGCTCCCCTTCCTGGAGATCACCATCAACGGCTCGATCAACATGATCGGCTACGCGCTGGCGACGCTGGGCCCGGCTCTGGGCGTGGCCTGGATCTTCGCCTCGGTCATCAACGGCACGGCGCGTCAGCCTGAGGCCCGTGGCGCCATGATGGGCACCGCCTGGATCGGCTTCGCAGTGGTGGAGGCCCTGGCGATCATCGGCATCGCGCTGGCCTTCGTGCTGCAGTGACCTGGGGCCTATCCATGTTGCCCCTCGAAGGCCTCGGGCCGCTCTTGCCGGAGCATCCCGAGGAGTTGTTCATCGGGATCGTCCTCTTCGTCATCATCTGGTTCGTCGCGGCCAAGGTCGTCGTGCCCCGGTTCGAGGCGATGTATGCGGAGCGCACCGAGGAGATCCAGGGCGGAATCGAGAAGGCCGAGGCTGCCCAGGCCGAGGCCGACGCCGCCCGGGACGAGTACCGCGCCCAGCTGACGACCGCTCGTGATGAGGCATCGCGTATCCGCGAGGATGCCAAGGCGCAGGGCTCGGCGATCATCGCCGACATGCGCCAGCAGGCGACCGAGGAGAGCAGCCGGCTGCTGTCGAACGCCAAGGCGCAGATCGATGCCGAACGCGCAACCGCGGTAACCCAGTTGCGGACCGAAGTGGGTGGCCTGGCCACGACGCTGGCCGGCCGCATCATCGGTGAGTCGCTCGATGACGATGCCCGTGCGGCACGGACCGTCGACCGATTCATCGCCGACCTCGAGTCGCACCCGGCGGGCCAGGCATGAGCGCCGCCGCCGAAGCCCGCCTCACGGCCCTGGACGCGGTGGCGGACGCACAGCCCGCCTCGGCGGACCTGGCAGCCGACCTGTTCGCGGTCGCGGATGCGGTCGCGGGCCAGCCGGCCCTGCGACGCGCCCTGACCGACCCGTCCACCCCGGACGAGGCGCGGCAGGCGCTCGCGCAGGCGCTGCTGGCGCCTCGCGTGGGGGCTGCCGCGGTGGCCGTGGTGGGTGAGGCGGCACGGGTGCGCTGGAGCGGAGCGGGTGCCTTCGTCGACGCGCTGGAACGGCAGGGGGTCCGTGCGCTCCTGCGCGTGGCCGAGGCCGAGGGAGCGCTCGACCGGCTTGAGGACGAACTGTTCAAGGTCGAACGGCTCGTGGACGCGACTCCCGCGCTCCGCAGCGCCCTCGCCGACCGGCAGGCGCCCTTGGACGCACGGCAGCGGCTCATCGGTGGGCTGGTGGCTGGGAAGGTGCTGGTCTCGACCGAACAGCTGGCAGTGCGCGCCGTCGCCGCACGCAAGCGAACATTCGACCTGACGGTGGAGAGCTACTTGGCGGCGGCCGCTGAGCTGCGCTCCCGCGCGGTGGCGACCGTCACGGTCGCCCGGCCCCTCACACCCGAACAAGAACACCGACTGCTCGCGGCGTTGACCTCCCAGGTGGGGCGGGCGCTGACCCTGCGGGTCGTGGTGGACCCTCACGTGCTGGGCGGTGTCCGGGTCGCCGTCGGCGACGAGGTCATCGAAGGGACCGTCTCCGGACGCCTCCACGACGCCCGACGCAAGCTGGCCTGACGGTCAGCACCGAAGACATAGAACACTCATAGCAGGCAAGCGAAGGACGCATCCCATGGCGGAATTGACCATTCGTCCCGATGAGATTCGGGACGCCCTCGACCGGTTTGTCCAGGAGTACACCCCCGGAGCGTCCACCCGCGAAGAGGTGGGCGTGGTCGTCACCTCGGGTGACGGCATCGCCAAGGTGGAAGGGCTGCCGTCGGCGATGGCCAACGAGCTGCTGGAGTTCGCCAACGGCACACTCGGCATCGCACTGAACCTCGACGTTCGCGAGATCGGCGTCGTGGTGCTCGGGGAGTCTGAGGGCATCGAAGAGGGTTCGACCGTCCGTCGCACCGGCGAGGTCCTGTCCGTGCCGGTGGGCGAGGGCTATCTCGGCCGCACCGTCGACGCGATGGGCAACCCGATCGACGGGCTGGGCGAGATCGCCGACATCACCGGTCGGCGCGTCCTGGAACTGCAGGCGGCAGGCGTGATGGATCGCCAGGAGGTGCGCGAGCCCCTGCAGACCGGCATCAAGGCTGTCGACGCAATGATCCCGATCGGCCGCGGCCAGCGTCAGTTGATCATCGGTGACCGCAAGACCGGCAAGACCGCGATCGCCATCGACACGATCATCAACCAGAAGGCCAACTGGGAATCCGGCGACCCGACCAAGCAGGTGCGCTGCATCTATGTCGCGATCGGCCAGAAAGGCTCGACGATCGCGGCCCTGCGCAAGACGCTGGAGGACGCCGGTGCGCTGGATTACACGACCATCGTGCACGCCCCCGCCTCCGATCCGGCCGGCTTCAAGTACATCGCCCCCTACTCGGGCTCGGCGATCGGCCAGCACTGGATGTATGAGGGCAAGCACGTCCTGATCATCTTCGACGACCTGACCAAGCAGGCCGAGGCCTACCGGGCCATGTCGCTGCTGCTGCGTCGCCCCCCGGGCCGCGAGGCCTACCCCGGCGACGTGTTCTACCTCCACTCGCGCCTGCTGGAGCGCTGCGCCAAGCTCTCCGATGAACTCGGCGCCGGCTCCATGACCGGTCTGCCGATCATCGAGACGAAGGCCAACGACGTCTCGGCCTACATCCCCACCAACGTGATCTCCATCACCGATGGCCAGATCTTCCTGCAGTCCGACCTGTTCAACGCCAACCAGCGTCCGGCCATCGACGTCGGTATCTCGGTGTCCCGTGTCGGCGGCGCCGCCCAGATCAAGGCGATGAAGGGTGTCGCGGGCACGCTGAAGATCAGCCTGGCGCAGTACCGCGACATGCAGGCGTTTGCCATGTTCGCCTCGGATCTGGATGCGGCGTCGCGTCGTCAGCTCGACCGCGGTGCGCGGCTCACCGAACTGCTGCGGCAGGGCCAATACCAGCCCTACCCGGTTGAGGAGCAGGTTGTCAGCGTGTGGGCGGGCACCAACGGGCACTTCGACGACATTCCTGTCGAGGACGTGCTGCGGTTCGAGTCGGAGCTGCTGGAGCACCTGCGGCTCAACACCCCGATCCTGACGACGATCGCCGCGACGCAGAAGTTCGACGACGACACCGCGGCCGCGGTGATCGCGGAGATCGCCACGGTCAAGGAGCAGTTCGCCACCGGACAGGGTCATCTGGTCGAGGGCGAAGCTCCGGCCAAGGCCCTGGGCGATGAGGACGTTGACTCCGAGCAGATCGTCGTCAAGAAGGGCTGAGGCACGCTATGGCGTCGAGTCTGAGGGAGCTTCGACAGCGGCGAAAGTCGGTGTCGGCGACCATGAAGATCACCAAGGCGATGGAACTCATCGCTGCGTCCAAGGTGATCCGTGCGCGGCAAACCGCTCAGCGGGCGCTGCCCTATACCCGCGAGCTCAATCGTGCGGTGTCCGCGCTGGCGACGCACGCCAGCGTGGAGCATCCGCTCACCACGCCCGTCAAGCAGGTCCGTCGGGCTGCGCTGCTCATCATCACCTCTGATCGAGGCATGAACGGCGCGTACAGCTCCAACGCCATCAAGACGGCGGCACGGATGCGGATCCGGCTGGAGCAGCAGGGCGTCGAGGTGAAGCGCTACGCGGTGGGTCGCAAGATCATCAACTACTGCAACTTCCGGCAGTTGCCCGTCGAGCGTTCCTGGGAGGGCTTCAGCGACGCCCCCACCTACGCCGAGGCCCACGAGATCGCCGACGCCTTGATCGCCGACTTCCTGACCCCTTACGAGGAAGGGGGAGTAGACGAAATCCACGCCGTGTACACACGCATGGAGTCGATGCTGACGCAGGTGCCGCGCGCCCGGAGGCTGCTGCCGCTCGAGGTCGTCGCCGAGACGACCGCCGCGGGGGCACACGAGGTGATCCCGCAGTACGAGTTCGAGCCGGACCCCGAGACCGTGCTGGATGAGCTCATGCCGCTGTACGTCCGCAGCCGGGTGTGGTTCTACCTGCTGCAGTCGGCGGCGTCCCAGTTGGCAAGCCAGCAGCGTGCGATGAAGTCCGCCACCGACAACGCCAATCAGCTCATCGAATCCCTGACGCGCGAGGCGAACCAGGCGCGCCAGGCCGAAATCACCCAGGAAATCACCGAGATCGTCGGTGGCGCCAGCGCGCTCGCCGAAGCAAGCGCCGACTGAGGCAAGGAAGCGAGAAGCAACATGACCGTGACTGCTGAGAACCCGACCCAGGCCCAGGCCACTCCCGGCGTGGGACGTGTCGCGCGCGTCATCGGCCCGGTGGTGGACGTGGAGTTCCCCGCCGACCAGATGCCCGACATCCTCAATGCGCTCAAGATCCAGATCGACGCCGGCGAACTGAGCCGAGAGATCACCGCCGAGGTCGCCCTGCACGTGGGCGACAACATGGTGCGGGCCATCTCGCTCAAGCCCACCGACGGCATGCGCCGCGGCACCGAGGTCGTCGACACCGGGGCGCCCATCTCCGTTCCCGTGGGCGTGGTGACCAAGGGACGGGTGTGGAACGTCACCGGCGACGTGCTGAACGAGGACCCCGCGGGCGTCGTCGTTGAGGAGCGCTGGCCGATCCACCGCCAGGCGCCCAAGTTCGACCAACTCGAGCCGAAGACGGAGATGCTCGAGACGGGCATCAAGGTGCTGGACCTGCTGACCCCGTACGTAAAGGGCGGCAAGATCGGCCTGTTCGGCGGCGCAGGCGTCGGCAAGACGGTTCTGATCCAGGAGATGATCTTCCGTATCGCGCACAACTTCGGCGGCACCTCGGTGTTCGCTGGCGTGGGGGAGCGTACGCGTGAGGGCAACGACTTGATCCACGAGATGATCGAGGCGGGCGTCATGAAGGACACCGCCTTGGTCTTCGGCCAGATGGACGAGCCGCCGGGCACCCGGCTTCGCGTGGCGCTGACGGCACTCACGATGGCGGAGTACTTCCGTGACGTCGACAAGCAGGACGTGCTGTTGTTCATCGACAACATCTTCCGCTTCACCCAGGCAGGCTCGGAGGTGTCCACGTTGCTGGGCCGGATGCCGTCGGCGGTGGGCTACCAGCCCAACCTGGCCGACGAGATGGGTCAGCTGCAGGAACGGATCACCTCGACGCGCGGCCACTCGATCACCTCGATGCAGGCGATCTATGTTCCCGCCGACGACTACACCGATCCAGCTCCGGCTACCACGTTCGCCCACCTCGACGCCACCACGGAACTCAGCCGCGACATCGCCTCCCGTGGTCTGTACCCGGCCGTGGACCCGCTGTCCTCCAGTTCCCGCATCCTGGATCCGCAGTACGTCGGCCGAGAGCACTACGACGTGGCCACGCGGGTCAAGCAGATCCTGCAGCGGAACAAGGAACTCCAGGACATCATCGCCATCCTCGGCGTCGACGAACTGTCCGAGGAGGACAAGATCATCGTCGCGCGGGCCCGCCGCATCCAGCAGTTCCTCAGCCAGAACACCTACATGGCCACGAAGTTCACTCAGATCGAAGGGTCGACCGTTCCGCTGGCCGACACGATCGCCTCGTTCAAGATGATCTGCGATGGTGAGGTCGATCACATCGCCGAGCAGGCCTTCTTCAACGTCGGCGGGATGGACATGGTCATGGAGAACTGGGACCGCATCCAGAAGGAAGGCTGAGCATGGCGTTCGACTCCAGCCCCCTCCACGTGGAGGTGGTCAGCGCGGACGGGCTGATCTGGCAGGGCGACGCCTTGTCGGTCATCGCCCGCACGTTGGAGGGCGACATCGGCATCATGGCCAACCACGAGCCGTTGCTGGCCATCCTCGTTCCCTCCGCCGCTGAGGTGTTGTCCGTCGACGGCAAGCGTGAGGTGGTCGCGGTTGACGGCGGCTTCCTGTCCGTGGCCGAGAACCGGGTCTCACTGCTGAGTTCGTACGCCCGGCTCGCACACGAGATATCCCTGCCGGAGGCCGAACGGGAACTCGCCGCGGCACAGAAGGCGCTCGAGGACGGCGACGCCAGCACGGAGACGATGCAGCACGTCCACCGCGCCAGCGCCCAGGTGCGCGCCGCGAAGCGGGCCGCGGAAAAGCACTGACGGACGAGGGAGAGCATGCCGGACTGGGGGAGCCTGTCGGCCGGAGTGGCCGCCCTCGTACTGGTCTGCGTGCTCGCCCCGATCGCCTGGCTGCTGTTTCGGCGCGCATGGTTGTCGATGGGCCACGGCCGCGTGTTCGCCTGTTCCCTGCAACGCACCCCGACCTCCGTCTGGAAGGTCGGGGTCGCTCGCTTTCACGGGGACGCCTTCCAGTGGTACCGCGTGCTGAGCCTCTCGCTGCGTCCCAAGGTCACGCTGCTGCGTCAGGACACGCTGGTCCTGCACGTTCACCCGGCACGCGGCGGTGAGGGGTCGGGGGTGTTTCCCGGCCACGTGATGGTCGAGTTGGGCGGACGAAGTGCGGGCGTGTCCTTGGCCATGGCCCGCCCCGACCTCACGGCCTTCACGAGTTGGGTCGAGGCCAGCCCTCCGGGCATGTCGGACGGGCGCCTGGTCGGTTAGCAGCGGTGTGTCCGGCGGCGCGTACCACTGCCTCCTCACAGCAGGGCGTGGATCCGCCCCGCCTACTCGGTCTCCGCTTGCGCCGCCTCGATGCGGGCCCGGTGCTTGCGCGCTCGCTCGCCTGCGGGCTCACGATCCTTGCCCGGCACCCACATCACGTCGTGACCGGAGTTCGCGACGCGTGCGAGGATGAACAACAGATCCGAGAGTCGATTCAGGTACGTGATCGCGAGCGGGTTGAGCCCACCCGACGCCTGCTGTTCGCCGTCCTCAAGGCCGTACTCCAGCGCCGCCGCCCAGGCGGAGCGCTCCGCCCGCCGGACCACCGTCCGGGCGAGGTGCAAATAGGCGGAGCTAGAGGTGCCGCCGGGAAGGATGAAGCTGGCCAGGCTGGCAAGATCGTCGGAGTATTCATCGCACCAGGCCTCCAGCCGGTCGATGCTGGGCTGGGTGATGCGCAGTGGTTCCCACGTGGGCTCGGGGACCACGGGGTTCGACAGATCTGCGCCCACATCGAACAGTTCGTTCTGAATCGTGCGCAGTGTCTCCATAAGGGGCTGGGGGAGCGCCTCCAGGGTGGTCACGATGCCGAGAACACTGTTGGCCTCATCCACGTCCCCATAGGCCTGCACCCGGGGATCGGTCTTGCTGGTCAGGGAGAGATCCGACAGCCGGGTCTGACCGGCGTCCCCGGTGCGGGTGTAGATGCGCGTCAAGTTGACCATGTCACCACCCTAATGTGAACCTGACGTGGTGAAACTCCGCGCGACGATTCCGCTGCTTCTCGGCTGCCTGCTGGCTGCCTCGACGACCGCCTGCGCGATCCGGCCGGCGACCAGCACGGCGTCACCCGGGACGGTGACGTGCGATTATCGGCCCAGCGGTACACCGGCCAAGCCGGTGGATGCTCCGGACTGGCAGAACGTTCCGGCGACGGGGACCACGCCCGTCACCTTCGACCTGGGCGACGTCACGCTGCAGGGCGAACTCGACCGCGGGGCGGCACCCTGCACGGTGAACTCCTTCGAGAGCCTCGCCACCCAGGGGTTCTACGCAGGCACCTCCTGCCACCGACTGTCCACCTCGGGCATCTTCATCCTGCAGTGCGGGGACCCCACCGGGACGGGGCGAGGCGGTCCGGGGTACACCTTCAACGACGAGGTGGCCTCGGACGCCACCTATCCCGCCGGCACGATCGCGATGGCGAACTCTGGGCGCGATACCAACGGCTCGCAGTTCTTCTTCGTATACGCCGACAGCCCGCTGCCGGCGAGTTACACCGTCTTTGGGCACCTGGATCAAGCCGCCATCGAGGCGCTGGGGGATCGCGCCTACCAGGGCCAGGACGCCAGCAATGCCGACGGGACGGGCCGCCCGCTGGTTCCGACCGAACTGGTGTCGGTCACCCTAGGCTGAACTGGTTGAGCTCCCGAGTTGAGGTCGGAGGGTGTCGAGGAAGGTCTGCAGGGTGGCGGCGACGGCGTCGGGCTGGTCGGCGTGAAGCCAATGACCGGCGCCCTTGATCGTCACCAGGCGGGTGCGGGGGAACAATGCCCGCATCGCCGGGGCGTGATCGTCGGTCACATAGCCGGACTCGCCGCCTCGCAGCCATAGCACCGGCCCCAGGTAGGGGCCCCGCAGTCCCGCAGGCCAGCCGCTGATCTGAGGCAGAGAGGCCGCCAGGAGATCCAGGTTGGGGAGCCAGCGCCAGCCGTCCGGCTTGGCCCGGTGCAGATTCTGCAGCAGAAAGGCCCGTACCCCTGCGTCGGGAACAGCGGCCGCGAGGAGCGCGTCGGCGTCCTCACGGGTCCGGACCTGGTCGAGGGGGAGGTTCCGCAGGCCGTTGACCAGACGGCCGAAACCGTAGCCGTGGGACGAATCGTCAGGGGCGATGTCGGCGACCACGAGGGCCCGCACCAAGGCGGGGTGACGCAGGGCGAGCGCCATGGCGGTCTTGCCCCCCATCGAGTGCCCGAACACGGTGATCGGCACGCCGGGCGGCAGCAGATCGCGCACGGTGTCGGCGACGTCATCGGCCCAGTCGGCATAGTCGAAACCGGACGTCCAGGCGCTACGTCCGTGGTTGGGGAGGTCGATCAGCACGCCCGGGTCGGACGCCGAGACCGCCTTGGCGAGCGTGGCGAGGTTCTTGCCCTGACCCAGAAGACCGTGGAGGTAGGCGACCCGCGGGACGCCTGAGCCGATCCTCATCGTGTGGAGCGACACGTCAGCCTCGCCTCGCCCAGCAGGCGGTGTGCCAGTGGCGACGATGGTCGACGCCACTGGCACTGCCGATGGGGGTGAGCACAGGCCAGGTCACCAGATGGGAGGAGCCGACCGGGACGATGCGTTGGCAGCCCGGGCACAGGTACTCCTTCTCGGAGCGGCCGCTGGGGACGGACTGCACGTTCCAGGAGCCATCACGCTTGGCTTCGGTCCGAGCAAAGCTGGTCGACAGGGGCCGCGCGGGGCGCAGATGCTTGGAGGGTCGCTTGGCCACGTCGGCCAGTTTATAGGGGGTAAGGTGGCGCGGTGCGTCTGATGATTGCCCGCTGCCAAGTTGACTACGCCGGACGACTGTCGGCTCATCTCCCCATGGCGACCCGCCTGATCCTGCTCAAGGCCGATGGGTCGATCTCGATCCACGCCGACGACCGGGCGTACAAGCCCCTCAACTGGATGAACCCGCCGTGCACGCTCGTCATGCGTGACGCCGACCCGTCCGATCCCCACGAACGCGAACTCAAGCAGGTGTGGGAGGTCGAGAACAAGGACGGAGACAAGCTGATGATCTCCGTGGCCGAGGTGGTGCACGACTCCAGCCACGAACTCGGGGTCGACCCTGGGCTCGTCAAGGACGGGGTGGAGGCGCACCTGCAGGCCCTGCTGGCCGAGAACCCGGACACCTTCGGGGCGGGCTGGCAGTTGGTCCGCCGTGAATACATGACCGCGATCGGTCCCGTCGACATCTTGTTCCGCGACGCGGACGGTGCCCATGTGGCCGTCGAGGTGAAGCGGCGCGGAGAGATCGACGGTGTCGAACAGCTCACCCGCTACTTGGACCTGCTCAACGCCGATCCGCGGCTGCGTCCCGTTCAAGGGGTCTTCGCGGCCCAGCAGATCAAGCCGCAGGCCAAGGTCCTGGCCTCCGCGCGCGGCATCCGGTGCGTCACCGTGGACTACGACGCGTTGCGCGGCATCGACCACGCCGAGGACCGGCTGTTTTGACCCGGCTCAGGCGCGATCCAGGGCGGGGATGAGTACCTCGCGGTAGATCAGCAGCGCGGAGGCCATCGTCGGGATGGCGATCAGCGCTCCGGGGATCCCGAACAGGATGCCGCCGGACAGGGCTGCGATCACGATGAGCGGACCGGGGACGTTGACCGATCGCTGGAAGATGCGGGGCTGGATCAAGTAGGCGTCCACCTGTTGGTAGACGACGAAGAAGATGATCGTGATGATGCCCGTGGTGGTGCTCGTGGAGAACGCGACCACCGCCACGATCAGCATCGCGATCGTGGGCCCCACCAGCGGGATGAAGGCAAACCCCGCCACGACTACGGCGAGGGCAAGCGAATAGGCGCCCAGGCCGACCAGGTTGAGGAAGATGAAGGCCGAACCCGCCGCGAGCGACACCACCAGGAAGAGGCCGGACATGTAGCCCCCGACGCGCCGGAACACCTCTCCGGCGAGGTACCGCACGCGTGGACGCCGGGAGGCGGGGGCGAGTTGGTAGATCGTGTTCTTGATGCCGGGGAGGAAGGCCAGAAACCACAGGGTCAGCACGAGTGTGACGAACGCGCTGAACAAGACGTTCGCGATCGCCATCCCAGCGCCGAGGATGCCGCCGAACATCCCTTCCACCCAGGTGCCTGAGACCAGTGCTTGACTGGCTCGGTTGATCAGATCGAACTGTGCGTCCAGGTCGGCGACGGTGGAGTTCTCCCGCAATCCCTGCAGGTAGGCGGGGAAGCTCAGCACCAGCGAGTTGACCTGTTCGGTCAGGAGCGGCAGCACAGCCCATGCGCCGAGCACCAAGACGACGACCAGGGTGAGGGCCACGATGGCCACCGCCAGGCCCCGGGGGGCTCCGCGGCGAGTGAACCACTCCACCACGGGGTTGAGCCCCAGCGCCAGGAAGAGCGACAGCACCCCCATGAGGAGGACGCTTTGCAGCGCCGACAGCGCGGTCAGCATTCCGAAGGCCAGCAGCCCCCCCAGGGTGACCAGGAAGCCGATCTGGAACGGGTTGCGGTATTGCAGGCTGGTCGGGGGGATCGCCTGGTCCAGTGCCGGGTCCGGCTGAGGGTCGGGAGGGGTGACCTGCGAGCCTCGCCGCAGCCGGCGCCACCACCGCCGCGGCACGTCCGCCGGTGCGCTCCTGGGCGCTTCGGGGGCGGACGCGGCGCTGCGCGGCGGTGTCGGGCGCGGCGAGGTCACACCGGCGTCATCGGTGGTCGACATGGGATCACGTCCGCCGTCCTCGGAGGCGGGGGTCACGAGCCCTGGTGCCCCTCGGAGTCGTCCGAGGGGGCCTCCACGGCGCCCTCGACGTCGGTGACCTCACTCTGTGACTCGCTGGACGGCTCGGCTGCGATGCCCTCGCCGAGCACGATGGGCTCCAAGGATGCTTCCGGCGCCGCCTCGGCGAGCAGTTCCGGGATCGGGCCGGTCGCCTCGTCGTCGGGGAACTCCTCGGCCGTCTCGATCGCCAGGCTGGACAGCTGGGCCAGCTGCGACAGCAGCGCCTGCTTGCGCTGGCGCAGGTGTCGCTGCTCTCGCTTGAGGCGCTCGTTGCGGGCGGCCATCTCGTTGTCGGCGCTGGCCAGCCGGGTCTCGGCGTCGACCTTGGCGCGGGCGACGATCCCGGCAGCCTCGGAAATGGCTGCGGCCTTGGTCTCCTGAGCCTCCGCATAGGCGGCCTGCTGCCGACCGCGAAGATCCTCCGATGCCTGGCGCAGCGCGTCCTGCAGTTCCTCAGAGGCGCGCGCGGCGTCCCCGGAGGTCACGCGGAGGCGCTCGGTCAGCGCTGCCTGCTCGTCTTGCAGCCCCGCGAGGACGCTTTCGCGCTCCTGCGCGGCCGCGGCCCGTGCCTCAGCCGCCTCCCGGTGCGCCTGGGACAGCAGTTGGTCGATCTCGCGGCGGGCGTCCGCCACGAGGGCGGCCGCCTGGTTGGACGCGTCGGCCAGGACGGCCTCGCGGTGCCGGTCGGCCGCGTCACGCAGGCCCTGCGCCTCGACGCGTGCGGCCTGCAATTCGTCGGTCGTCTGCCGGTCGAGGTCCTCACGCAACACGCGCAGCGAGGCGATGCCCTCCTGACGGGCCTCCTCGGCGGTCGCCGAGGCCTCGTCGCGGGTGCGATCGGCCTCCGCCTTGGCCTGCTCCACCAGAGCGGCGGAGCGGGAACGAGCACGCTCCATGAGATCCGAGGCCTGGGCCTCGGCGACCTTCAAGAGGTTGGCGGTGTGCGCCCCCAGCTTGCTGAAGTCGGTGTCATCGACGCGGAGGTTGGACGCCGTCAGTTCGCGCTGGACTTCGCGCAACTGGTGCCGCGCCAGCGTGAGCTGGCGCTCCACGTCGCGGATGTAGTCGTCGACGGCCTTCTTGTCGTAGCCGAGCATCGCATTGGGGAAGCCGCGCACCGCGCTGGCGTTGTCATCGAACAAATCCAGGCCGTGCGGTTCTTGCTGCTGGGTCACGGTCCATCCTCTCGGCTGAAGTGCGTGTCGGGCTGGGGCCGATGCTACTGCCGGTCCCGGAGCCCAGGCGTGCAACAGGCCCGCCCGCACTCAAGGCTAGTGCGGAACGGGCCTGTGCCGGGAGGTTCGTCAGTGAGCGGCGTTCTTGTTGGGTTCGACCAGCTCGAGCAGGACGCCACCGGTGTCCTTGGGGTGACAGAAGTTGATGCGGCTGTCGTTGGTGCCGCGACGCGCCTCGGGGAACAGCAGCCGGACGCCGCGATCACGCAGGGTTGCGCTGACCTTGTCGAGGTCGGTGACGCGGTAGGCGAGCTGCTGCATGCCGGGGCCGTTGCGATCGAGGAACTTGGCGATGGTGGAGTTCTCGTTCAGCGGCGCCAGCAGCTGGATCTGGGCGTTCTGGGAGAGCTGATCGCCAGTGCCGATCATGGCCTCTTCCACGCCCTGCTCCTCGTTGCTCTCGCGGTGCAGCAGGCGCCAGCCGAGGACGTTCGTGTGGAACTCGATGGCCTCGTCGAGGTTGGGGACGGCGAGACCGACGTGATCGATGCAGACGAAAAGGTCGGTGTTTTCCATAGCTCAAGCGTGGCACACGTGCGGCCGTTTCGGGGGCGTCGCGACCGTTTGGTCAGGCCAACTCCAGGTCGGCTCGAAGCCGCGTTGAGGGCGTCGCGCAGGCGGGGTAACGAGGCGGCGTCCCCCGCGAAGGGGACGGTGTCGGCGTGCCGCGGGTTCGGTGCGCGTGCGGGTGCGGCACACTGGAGGCCGACCCGCACCGCTGGAACCAGACCTTCCCCCTGGAGGACCCATGGGCAAATGGATCAAGACGATCCTGCTCGCGCTCATTGCCATGTTCGCGATCTTCTATCTGTACACGCGTCCCGAGGCCGCCGCCGAGTTCGTCCGCTTCCTGCTCGGAATCTTCGATTCCATCGGACGGTTCTTCGACTCCCTGGCGCGCTGACGTGGTGTCGCTGTCACGCTTCCTGCGCCCGGAAGCGTCGCGGCGGCTCCTGGTGGACGAGGGTGAGTTCATCGTCGACGAGGTGAGCAAACACTGGGTGTGTTACGCCGTGCCCACGCTCATGGTCGTCGCGGCGATCGGCTTCGCTCTCGTGATGCCTTTGCTGGGTCCTGGTTGGTGGCTGGCATTGCTGGCGGCGCTCGCGGCCGCGAGCGTCGGGTTCTACCGGATTCATGCCGAGTTCATGGACCGGTTCCTCATCACCAACATGCGGGTCTTCCGTGTGCATGGCATCGTCGATCAGCACATGGCGACGATGCCGATCGCACGGATCCTGGACATCTCCGTCCGCCAGACCCTGCCGGGCCAACTGCTCGGCTATGGCCACTTCGTCTTCGAGTCGGCCGCCCAGGACCAGGGCCTGAAGCAGATCAACTTCGTCCCCCGGATCGAGGAGCGAGATCTCACCATCCAGCGGGTCATTCAGCGCGCCGGCCTGCGTGCCCGCATGGAGGCGCCCGCCGACTGGGACGGCATCTAGGTCGGACCACCCGGGTGGGTCAGCCGGGCCACACCCACGCGGCCGGACGACGTGCCGGGTCGAAGCGGCGGCTCAGGTCAGCCAGGGTGACCGGTTCCCCGGGTTCGTTGAGGCCCAGCGAGTGCCCGATCAGGCTGACCACGTCCGCCGCCGAGGTGCCACGCCGGGCGAGTTGTGCCAACGTCACGGCGCCGTCGCGTTTGGCCAGCCGTCGGCCAGCGGCGTTCACCACGAGACCCACATGCGCGTACTCGGGCTCGACGCCACCCAGTCGTCGCGCCAGCCACGCCTGACGCGGGGAACTGCTGAGGAGATCGTCACCGCGGACCACCTGCGTCACCCCTTGGGCGAGATCGTCGACCACGACGGCCAGGTTGTAGGAGTAGGCGCCGTCGTTGCGACGCACCACGAAATCGTCCACGACTCCCGCGACGGCGCCCGCCCACCGGTCGTGGACGGTGATCGAGGCTGCGCCGGCGTCCACGCGCAGGGCCGGTGGACGCTCGCGGCGCCGGTCGGCACGCTGTACGGCGGTGAGGCCACGGCAGGTGCCGGGATAGGGCCGGTACCCGTCGGCGTGCGGCGCCGAGGCCGACTCCGCGATCTCTCGCCGCGTACAGAAGCACTCGTACGTCGGCAGGTGGTCCACGGCAGCGCGGTAGCGGTCCAGGCGCGCCGACTGATGCACCACGGGGCCGTCCCAGCTCAGCCCGAGCAGCGCCAGGTCGTGCAGTTGGCGCGTCGCGACGTCGCCCGCCGCACCCACCCGTCCGACATCGAGGTCCTCGATGCGCACCAGGAAGCCGACACCGGCGGCACGAGCCAGGAGCGCAGCCACGACGGCGGTGCGGAGGTTGCCGAGGTGAAGGTCCGACGTCGGACTCGGCGCGAACCGCCCCGTCACCGCCCCACCTCCGTGATGTCGAACGTCCCTCGGTCGGGAATCTAGCCCACCGGCGCCGCGGTGGCCGCCTCGCGCGGGTCATGTGGCGCGTCCTGCGCCCTGACAGCCTGCGCTTGAGTAGCCTGTGGGCGTGTCAGCGCGCAAGTCCGAGAGGATCATGAACCTCACCATCTGCCTGCTGATGGCGCGTCGTTTCGTGGAGCGTGAACAGATCCGCGAACTTGTCGCTGGCTACCAGGGGCTGTCGGATGCCGCCTTCGAGCGCACCTTCGAGCGTGACAAGGATGAACTGCGCGCCCTCGGCGTCCCGGTGGAGACCGGGTCCAACTCGTCGCTGTTCCCCGACGAAGTCGGGTACCGGATTCGGCGGCGGGACTTCGAACTGCCCGAGATCGACTTCTCGCCGGCCGAGTTGGCTGCTCTCGGCGTCGCCTCGACGGTGTGGGACGACGCCCGGCTCCACGGCGACGCCACCACCGCGCTGGCGAAGCTGAGGGCGGCCGGGCTCGACCCCGACGGGGAACGGGTCGCCGGCTTCGCCCCCTCGGTGGCTGCACGGGAGCCCGCCTTCGAGACGCTGTGGCAGGCCACGCTGGCAGGCATGCCGGTGTCGTTCCGATACAAGGGAGTGCCGCGTGTCGTCGAACCCTGGCGGCTGCTGTCGAGGCACGGGGCGTGGTATCTGATCGGCTACGACCGCACACGTGCGGCCGGCCGTTCCTTCAAGGTGTCCCGCATCGAGCAGACCCCCCAGCGCGCTCCCGGGCAGGTCCGGAGCCCGGCCCCCGGGGAGGTCGATCGCCATGTCGCCTCCCTGGCCGCGCGCCGCGACAAGGAGGCGGTCCTAGCCATCCGGGAGGGGGCTGCACACGAACTGGTCCGGTTCGCCGAACCGGCCGAGGCGGACACCCCCGAGGGCTACCTCGCGTGGCGCACGAAGACGAGTTCGGACGCCGGCGAGATCGCGTCCTACGGGTCGGATGTGATCGTGCTGGCGCCCCCCGCCCTCGCCGACGCCGTGCGGGCCCATCTGGAGGCGGTGGCGGCGTGGCGATGACCTCGGCGAGTCAGGTCCCGCGGCTGCTGGCGTTGGTGCCGTACCTGCAAGCGCACCCGGACGCCGACCTCGAGCAGACGGCGGCGGTGTTCCACGTCCCGGCCCGACAGTTGGTGGCGGACCTGAACGTGTTGTGGTTTTGCGGACTGCCAGGCGGGATGCCAGGAGACCTCATCGAGGTCGATATGGATGCGCTGGCCGAGGGCCGGATCCGGCTGGAGAACGCCGAGTTCCTTTCCCGGCCGTTGCGGTTGAGCGTCGAGGAGGCCATGAGCCTCATCGTCGCCTTGGGTGCCCTGGAAGACATGGCCGATGCCGATCTGGCGCCCGCGGTCGCGTCGGCCCGCGCCAAGCTCGAGGCTGTCTTCGGCGCGGGCGACCGGGTCGGGGTGACCGTCCAAGCGGGGGAGGAGGGCGTCCGCGAGGCTCTCGCTGACGCGCTGACCCGCGGCGTGGCCGTCCGGTTGACCTATCACGGGGCGGCTCGCGGCTCCACGACCCGGCCGGTGGTGGATCCGGCCGGGCTGGCCACGCGCGACGGTTATGGCTACCTCACGGCGTGGTCACGCGAGCGGGGTGGCTGGCGTACCTACCGGCTCGACCGGGTGTCCGAGGTCGTTGCCACGGGTGAGCCGGCGGGGGAGCACGGCACCCCGCCGCCCCTGGCCAGCGGCTGGCTGGACGGCCGCCCGGATGCCGCCGAAGTGGCGGTCGACGTCACGCCCCCAGGACGCTGGATCGTGGAGTATCACCCGACGTTGGCCGTGGAGGAACGACCCGACGGAGTGACGCGAGTGCGGTTCCTGGTAGCCGATCCAGCATGGTTGCGACGGCTGCTCCTGCGGTTGGGGCCGGCGGTGGTGGGAGTCGACCCGCCGGAGGCCGCCCGGTCGGCGATCCAGGCGGCGCGCGACGCGTTGTCGGGTGAGGGCTGAGGTGTCACCCCGGTGGGATAGGGTGCTCCGGTGATGTGGCTGTGGATCGTCGTCGCAACGACGGTGCTCGCGGGTGGCGCAGCGTACGTTCTGACCCGTTCCCTCCGCCGTCGACTGGCGGTCCTGCAGGCGGAGATTTCCGAGTTGACAAGCCATGCCGCCGCATTCCCTGCCGAGGTGGGACGCCTGGATGCGCGTCGCCTCGCGGCGCTCCGTCACCCTGGTGGAGACACCACCAACGCCTAGACTGTGCACGTCACCTATCAAGGAGAAGCTATGCCGTTCAACATGCAGGGCTGGGAATGGGTCATCCTGATCGTTCTCGCGCTCCTGATCTTCGGTGGCTCCCGCCTCGCCGGCGCCGGCAAGAACGCCGGCCGGGCGCTGCGCGAGTTCAAGGATGAGACACGCCAGATCAAGGTCGACGAGGAGAAGGCCAAGCGCGAGGCGTCCGACCGCGACGCGCTGCCTCAGACGCCGCCGGCCGCCGGCACCACCGCCGAGGTCGTGGACGCCGAGGTCGTCGAGCCCATCCAGGCCGAGAAGCGCGACCAGGCCTGAGAGCTCCATGGCCCGCCTGAACCTGGGCTGGCTGAAGCCCCCGAAGGCGTCGCCCGACGGGGTGATGTCGCTGGCCGATCACCTGCGCGAACTGCGCTACCGGATCATCGTCTCCGCTCTGGTGATCGTCGTGGGGCTGATCGTGTGCTGGATCTTCTACCTGCCGCTGTACAGCTTCCTGCTCGACCCCTATGAGCAGGCCCGCGCCGCCATCAACGCGAGCCACCCCAATCTGAGGATCGAGGCTGCGCTGTCGGGCGTGGTGGCGCCCCTGATGCTGCAACTGATGGTCAGCGCTGTCGGGGGGCTGGTGCTGACCAGCCCGGTCTGGCTTTATCAGGTGTGGGCCTACCTGGCGCCAGCGCTGCTGGCGAAGGAGAAGAAGTACGCCTTGCTGTTCCTGGGCGCTGCGGTGCCGCTGTTCTTGGCAGGCGTCGTCCTCGGCTACGTCATCTTGCCGCAGGCCGTCATCGTCATGCTGGGCTTCATGCCGGACACGGTGTCGGCGTTGAACCTCATCTACATCGACGACTTCCTCAAGCTCATGATGCAGCTGATGCTCGTGTTCGGGCTGGGGTTCCTGCTTCCCGTGGTCTTGGTGACCCTGAATCTGATGGGGGTGCTGTCGGCCAAGGCGCTGGCGAGCGCCCGTCCCTACGCACTGTTCGGCTGCGCGGTGTTCGGCGCGGCCGCCACCCCCGGCGGTGACCCGTTCTCCATGCTGGCCCTCGCGCTTCCGATGATGGCGCTGTACATCATCGCCGAGTTCATCTGCCGGGCCAATGACAAGCGCCGCGCCAAGCGGCTCGGATCGGATCTGGTTTCTGCATGAGGACTCTGACCCTGGTGGTCAATCCCGAGGCCGGGCATGGCAGCGGACGTCTGCTCACGCCGCGCTTGGAGGCCGGCCTGACCCAGGCGGGCATCCAACCCCGCATCGTCTTGGCGCGGTCGGCGGAGCACGCCGCCCAGGCCTGCTCCGAGGCAGTGGCCTCCGCCACCGGAGGCCTCGCCGTGGTGGGTGGCGACGGCATGGCCCACATCGGGCTCAACGCGGCGGCGCGCTCCGGCGTCCCGTTCGGCATTCTGCCCGCCGGGACCGGCAACGACTTCGCCCGCAGCCTGGGGATCCGGCACTGGCGCGACGGGCTGGCGGCCATCGTGCGCGACAGCACGTGCGCGGTGGACCTGGCCGAGATCACCGGAGCCCTCTATGCCGGCACCCGGCGGTATGTCGGCTGTGTGGTCTCCACCGGCTTCGACGAGCGGGTGAACTTTCGAGCGAACAATGCGGGCCTCGACCTGGGGGCCCTGTCCTATCTGGGGGCGGTGCTCGCGGAACTGCGCGCGTTCCGCCCGTTGAGGTATCGGCTCGTCATCGACGGGCAGGAGCGAGAGCTCGACGCGATGCTGGTCGCCGTCGCGAACGCGGGCTATTTCGGTGGCGGCATCCGGATCGCGCCCGGATTCGATCTGACCGACGGTCTGCTCGACGTCACCATCGTCCACCCTGTCTCCCGGGGGCGGCTGCTGACGCTGTTCCCGAGGCTACGCGGACGCAATTTCGTCAAGCACCCCGCCCTGGAGTACCTGCGCGCCACGTCCGTCGTGGTGGATGGGCCCGGGCTGCACGGCATGGCGGACGGGGAACCCCTGGGACGCCCCCCGTTGACCTGCACCGCGGCTCCCGGAGCCCTGCTCGCCTACGCGGATCCGACGTTCGGCGCCGGAGGCGGCGCGTGAGCCCGACACCGCAGCAGGTCACCCCGCCACAGGTCCCCGAACCCGGCCCCGCGTATGCGGAGTTCGCTGCGGGCTTCGCCTTCGCCCTGGACCCCTACCAGCGGGACGGGTGCGCCGTGGTGGAAGCGGGTGCGGGCGTCCTGATCGCCGCGCCGACCGGGGCGGGCAAGACGGTGGTGGGCGAGTTCGCCGTGTTCTTGGCCTTGAGGCAGGGGCGACGCTGCTTCTACACCACGCCGATCAAGGCGCTGAGCAACCAGAAGTACCACGATCTCGTGGAGCGGTTCGGGGCTCAACGGGTCGGGCTGCTGACCGGTGACACGTCCCTCAACGCGGACGCCGACGTCGTGGTCATGACCACCGAGGTGCTCCGGAACATGATCTATGCCAACTCGTCGGCGTTGCGCAATCTCGGTTACGTCGTGATGGATGAGGTCCATTACCTGGCCGACCGCTTCCGCGGAGCGGTGTGGGAAGAGGTCATCATCGGGCTCGCCCCGTCCGTCCAGTTGGTGTCGCTGTCCGCGACCGTGTCCAACGCGGAGGAGTTCGGGGACTGGCTGGCCGAGGTTCGCGGGGATGTGCGCGTGGTGCTGAGCGAACGTCGGCCGGTGCCGCTGTTCCAGCACGTCATGGCCGGACGGCGACTGTATGACCTGTTCAGCGAGGAGGCGCCCACCGCGTCCGTCCTGCCCGTCGCGGGCGAGGTCAATCCGGAACTGCTCCAGTTGGCCAAGCGCGATAGTCGGCTCGTCCGAGACGACAGCCGTCACCGGCGGGGCCGCAGAACGCGGGAGCGGATCGAACGCAACGCGCAGCAACGTGGCGACCGGGGTCCCAATCTGGTGCCGCGACGGGATGGCGCGGTGGAGAAGCTGGAATCCGAAGGTCTCCTGCCGGCCATCTACTTCATCTTCAGCCGGGCGGGCTGCGATCAGGCCGTGGGGCAACTGCTGCATTCGGGGCTACGGCTCACCTCCCCGGCCGAACGCGAGCGGCTCGACAGTATCGCCGACTCCGTCGCTGCGGGCCTCAGCCCCGATGACCTGGCCGCCTTGGGCTTTGCGACGTTTCGAGAGGGGCTGCGGCGCGGTATCGCCGCCCATCACGCGGGGATGCTGCCGGCGTTCAAGGAGGCCGTCGAACAGGGGTTCGTCGAAGGTTTGGTCAAGGTGGTGTTCGCCACCGAGACGCTGGCCCTGGGGATCAACATGCCGGCGCGCAGTGTCGTGCTGGAGAAGCTCATCAAGTACAACGGCGAGGCTCACGTCGACATCACCCCCGGTGAGTACACCCAGCTCACGGGGCGGGCTGGCCGACGCGGCATCGACGTCGAGGGGCACGCGGTCGTGCTGTGGCAGCGCGACATCGACCCGCGTCAGGTGGCAGGTCTGGCGTCACGGCGGACCTATCCGCTGCGTTCCTCGTTCAGCCCGACCTACAACATGACCGTCAACCTGGTCGGCAGGGTGGGGCGGGAGAGGGCGCGGGGCCTGCTCGAGCAGTCCTTTGCCCAGTATCAGACCGACCGCTCCGTCGTCGGTGTGGCACGGGCGGTGGCCCGCAACACCGACAAGATCGCCGCGCTGTGGCGTGATGCCGCCTGTGAGGAGGGGGACCTCGAAGAGTACGCGCGCCTGCGGGCAGAGATCAGCCGCCTGGAGGGGGAAGCTGCCCGCAATCGCCGGACGGATCGGCGTGCCGAGTCCATCTCCGCGCTGCTGGAGTTGGCGCCCGGCGACATCATCGGGGTGCCGGCCGGCCGTCATGAGGGATGGGCGGTCGTCGTCGACCCGGGCGTCCGCAAGGACCGGGGCAACCCGAGCCCGACGGTGATGACGCAGGAACGCCAACTGAAGAAGTTGAGCGTCCACGACTTTCCCTCACCACCCGTGGTGGTGGGGCGGATGCGTGTCCCGAAGCACTTCGATCCGCGTCAGGCCAAGGATCGGCGCCACCTTTCCGCTGCCTTCCAGTCCAAGCTGGCCGGGCTGGACACTCGGGAGTCTCGTTATGCGCCCGCGGCGATGGATGCCGAGGCGAGCGCCAGGATCGCCGAACTGCGGTCAGCGGTGCAGGACCACCCCGCACATTCCTGCCCGGACCGGGAGACCCATGCGCGTGCCGCCGAGAAGGCACTTCGCCTCGAACGCGACACCGCCGACCTGCGCCGCCAGGTCGAGCGTCGTTCCAACACCATCGCGGTCCGGTTCGACAAGATCTGCGCTGTGTTGACGGGCCTGGGCTATCTCACCCCGGACGCCGAACGGGTCACCCAGGCTGGGGCCATGCTGGCGCGGATCTACTCGGAGTTGGACCTGGTGGCGTCGGAGAGCATCCGCGCGGGCGTCTTCGACGAACTCAACTCCGCGGAGCTGGCCGCTGTCGCCAGCAGCCTCACCTACGAGTCGCGAGGTGCAGATGCCAAACGGCCTTCCCGGATGCCGAATCGGTCGATCGAGATCGCCCAGTCCTCCGTGCGCCACATCTGGCGGGATCTGTCCTTGATGGAACGCGATCACAAGCTGGACGCCTCCCGAGAACCCGACATCGGCTTCGCGGAGGCGACGTACGCGTGGGCGTCCGGTCGGGATCTGGCCGAGGTCCTGGCCGAGAACGATCTGACGGCCGGGGATTTCGTCCGGTCGATGCGGATGGTGATCGACCTTCTCGGGCAGTTGGCCGATGCCGCCGGGGCCGGGGTGGTGCGTACGCGGGCCCGCGAGGCGATCGACCTGCTGCGCCGCGGCGTCGTCGGGGTCGCCTACGACGAGGACGACTGAGCTTGCAGGGATGGTGCGGCTCCCGGCTCCAAGACGTCCGCGGGCGACGCCGCGTACCCGGTTAGGCTGGGGAGCATGAGCGTTGCCATCCGCGTGATCCCCTGCCTCGATGTGGACGGCGGTCGGGTGGTGAAGGGTGTCAATTTCACCAACCTGCGCGATGCCGGGGATCCGGTCGCGTTGGCCCGGGCCTATGGGGAGCAGGGAGCCGACGAGGTGACCTTCCTCGACATCTCCGCTTCAGCGGACGGCCGCGCCACCACCTACGAGATGGTGACCCGTACCGCAGAGACCGTGTTCATTCCCCTGACCGTGGGGGGCGGGGTGCGCGGCACCGAGGACGTCGACCGACTGCTGCGCTGCGGGGCCGACAAGATCGGGATCAACACCGGCGCCATCGCGCGACCGCAGGCCATCGCCGACATCGCCGACCGGTTCGGCAACCAGGTCCTCGTCCTCAGCCTGGACGCGCGTCGGGAGCAGGGACAGCCGTCCGGCTACGGAGTCACCACGCACGGGGGACGCCGCGCGGCGGGCCTGGACGCCCTCGAGTGGGTGCGCACGGCGGTCGACTTGGGGGCGGGTGAGATCCTGCTGAACTCGATGGACGCCGACGGCACGACGGCCGGGTTCGACCTGGAGATGATCGAGGCGGTGCGTGCCGTGGTGGACGTGCCGCTCATCGCCTCGGGCGGAGCGGGGGAGGTCGCCCATTTCGTCGACGCCGCGCGCGCGGGTGCGGACGCCGTGCTGGCAGCGTCCGTCTTCCATTACGGAACCCTCAGCATCGCTGAGGTAAAGGCGGGTCTCGCCGAGGCCGGCTTCGAGGTTCGCACCGAAGGGGCGCTGGCATGACCGATCCGACCTGCATCTTCTGCCGCATCGTGGCTGGGGAGATTCCGAGCAGGCAGGTGTACGCCGACGACGCGGCGGTCGCCTTTCTCGATCTCGAGCCGCTGAAGACGGGGCACACGCTGGTGGTGCCCCGCGAGCATGTCAGCGACGCACTGGCCGGGCCTCAGGTGCTCGCCGCGATCGCGCCCGCGATCGCGGCCACCGGACGTCTCCTGCAAGAGAAGCTGCAGGCCACGGGGATGAACATCGTCTCGAACGTGGGAGCCGATGCCGGGCAGTCGGTGTTCCACCTGCACGTCCATCTCGTGCCGCGCTATGCCGAGGACCCTGGGATGGCGGCTCTGCTCGTGCGGGCGGCCGAAACCGATCTGGATGCGGTCGCCGCGCGGATCAGCGGCTGAGTTCTCGGCCGGTCATCCCGGGGTGGTCTCGCGTCGTGCTTCCACGATGCGAGACATTGGACGTCCGGGGTTCGGATGCCCGGTCGAGCGGCGCTATGCTCGGCCTCGTGCAT
>NZ_DAIOIA010000038.1:0-3362 GCF_036744435.1 Propioniciclava sp.
CCTCCTCGAAACCGGAGGGTTCAGACCTCAACTACACCCTCAATTCGGATGAGCCCCTAAACGACACGACTGACTCCACCGCGGGCCACCAGGTGCGCGCCAGCCACCGCCCCAGCTCACGATGAACCACACGTGCTTGGGCAGCATCCTCGGCAGACAGCGACCCACTACCAAGAGCACGTCTCAACAGCGCCCGGCGCCTACGCGCCAGCCACCGGTCCTCGCTGGTCACCCTCCACAACGCAGGATCCAACAACCGCGGCCGATACCCCGCTCCCTGCGCCCACCGCGCCATCAGCCTGGCCTCCTCCTCGGAGTCCACACCCATCAACCAGTAGCCATCCGTGATGAGCTTCACCGTCACGCCAGCGTCAGGCGCGCTCGCGTCACGCTGCCCCCACCAATCCTCAGCAACCTGGATGAGGTCGGCCCGCAACTGTCGCAACGCACGGGGCAGCCTTCCCCGCCCGGACACCGCGGCATGCAGAACCCGCACTTCGAACGCCACCCCACCCGCGTTCGCTACCCACCGAACTGACGTGCGTGAACTGTCAAACGACAGCCAGTCCGGGAGGCCCGCTGAGCCCGGATTTGCATACAGGCGAGCCGCATCCGCTCGCTCCAGCCCGGGGATGTCTACGCTCCACCCCCAGGGGTCGGGCTCTTCCCACCCATCCACACAGCGGAGACTATGGCTCGCCTGCATCGAGGTTCCAACGCAACGCCTCCCCTTTGGCCTTGTGATGCCGACCGCTGGTGGCCTTTCACGCTCTGTCGCGATACGACGAGCGTTTCACGCTTAGCAATCCTCACCCCGCCATGTTCGCCTGCGCTGGAGCAGCGCTTGGAGGAACCATGACGCGCGCAGGGCCAGCAAAGTGGGTGAACGCAGCGTCGCCGGTAGTGTTACCCGGTCACCTTCGAGGCGATCCAAAGATGCGTGCACCAATCGCGCACCAGGATATTCACTCGGGCCCCACCCCTCAGAGATGAGCATGATCTTGAAGACATCCTCCCAATCCTCACTGTCCTCCAAATCAAAGTACGCTTCCATCCGTTGATCCAGATCGTCGAGGCTCCGCACCCAAAACGAGTACTTCACCATGATACGGATCAGCGATGCCCCCTCAGGGTCAACCCGAATCCGAGCACGACGCTTATAGGCGTTATCTGACCAATACACATCATCGAGTGAATGATAGAAAGCCAACGGAAAACTCCAGGGAGTGGTCTCAAAGACGCGACTGCGCAGGGTTGCGAAAGTCTCGCGCACCACTTCTGCAAGGTCCATCACCACCTGAGGATCACGCGATTCCTGCGCAGCGCTTATGTAGGCTTCAAACGCAACACAGAACTCGATCACATGGGGATCGATCTCGGCGGCTAGACCCGCGGGAACGCAGGGAGCGTGACCTCCGCCAGAATGAGCCTCTCCAGACACCGAGGATGACAACCGCTCACAGGATGACATCGGCTCAACGCTGAGCTCCTCCAGTTCCACAGCGCGACCAAACAATCCCGGCCAGCCATTCGGGTCCCAACCATCCGCAACAATCAGAGCCAACACGGCCTCGTCGAGGCCCACCCCCTCGGCTAACTTAAGTCGGTGCCGCGCCATATCGATAAAGCCGGCCACGCTCTCTACCGATACCAAGTAGGTCACCCAGACCGAGGCATCCACCGAGCGGTCTATTTCCCCCCGCCTCGTTGGCCACGGAGGATCCGCACGCTCAGACGCACGGTCCCGTGACGCATCCCGCGCATGGAAACGTCGCAGCGGCCCCGACCAGTCGCTCGTGAAATACAACTCTTCATCAATCTCTCTAAGAGCTTCCTTCGCCGATTCCATAGCCCCGATAACCCGCACGGGATCCTCGTCCAGCCGCGCCAAGTTCCAAGACTCATCCAGCACTCTCGCCAGCCGCCAAACCAGAGCATGACCCATGACAAAACCACCTCTCCCACCATGTGTAGTGTGACGATTCACGCGGACGCAAGGCCAAGACCGCCCGCGCAGATCGCCTTGCCGGCGCGGGTCGGCCGACCCGCCGTCAAGGATCGACGCGATCCACGGCCCGCGCCCCGCCTGAGATCAGGCAGCGAATGCGGCGCGTCAACCAAGAAACCCTCTGGAGAATCCCCTGGCGCACAGTGAACCACCGTGTGCGCCGCAACCACGCGCCGTCCTCCCGCCGAATCCGACGGGCGACCTCCCTCTCCTCTGCGCTGAGGCCTCGACCACGCAACGCCACACCCGCCACTCGACGACGCTGCTTGACGTCATCACGGATCGCCGAGCGTGGCATCCACTCGGCGGGGTCGAGCGCAGAGGCGGCGTACCCCCGCTCTCGGGCGAACTCGACCAATACCTGCGCACGCTCCGCCGACAGCCCTTCTTGTCCGTCGATCCACGTCTCCCAGTCGGCGTCGTACACCAGCGCAGCGTCCTCCGGCGCCTCCACACGACGCCCCACTCCCTCGGCGGGCCGACCAGCCGCCCGCCTCGCCAACCAGGCATGTTGGCGCCTCACCCAGCGGCCAGTGGCGTACCACGTGGAGGGGGCCACATCCCGACGTCGCACGGCCTCCCAGAGCTGCACCTCCGCCGCTACCCGCGTCACATCAGAGAAGGACACGTGCCGATCGCGCGGATCGCTCCCCCACTCTCGGTGTTCCCTCGGCCAGCCGTCCATGCACTCATCCAGCTGGGCCGCGTCCTCCCTCGTCAGACCATCGATCACGACCGACCACGCCTCAGCCGGCCAGGCATCCGCCTCATCCACCCAGGGCTCCTCACGGACAGAAACCCCTTGCTCACGAGCGATGACCCGGTTCGCCCACCGTGGAAACACCTCACCCAACCGCTCTGCCACAGCCGACTCAACCGCGAACCACCGCGTCCGCGCCAGCCACCGCCCCAACTCACCTACAAGACCATGTGCTCGGGCAGCGTCCCGAGGAGAGAGCAGGCCGCTCCGAAGCGCCCGCACGATGAGAGCGCGACGCCATCGCACCTCCCAACGGCTCTCAGAAAGGACCATCCACGAGGCGGGGTCCAGCAGTCGCGAACCGTACCCGGCACCCTGGGCCCAGCCCGCAACGAGGAGCGCCTCGTCATGCGAGAGGCCCTCGACCTCAACCCAGCAACCCTGTACGACGAGCCCCGTCACCACCGCATCCGAGTTGGGCGCCGAGGGGTCATGCTGGCTCCACCAATACTCGGCCCACGCGGCCAGGTCGGTCGCATTCTGCTGCATCGTGCGCGATGGGGCCCGTCGCCCTGACACTGCGGCCTCGAACACCCGGAGGAGGAAAGCCACCCCCCCGTTACCTTTCTGGTGGGCCCCATGGTGGGGCTGCGG
>NZ_DAIOIA010000038.1:3372-24940 GCF_036744435.1 Propioniciclava sp.
ATCAGTCCCCGCTGCTTGACAGGAGACATAGGGACACCCCCCCCGCGTTCATCACCCACCGAACATGGGTGTGGGAACTCGCGTATCCCAACCACTCCGAAAGACCGAGTGAGCGGGAATCGAGAAGTAGCCGCACCGCGTCTCTCGTCGTAAGCCCAGGAATCTCCACATTCCAGTCCCAAGGCACGAAATCGGCGTAATCACTCATCCCAATCAATCCCCACTCTCCCGCCTCCTCATCACACCGAACGATCCATGGACTCCTCGGGTGTCACGCCAGCACGCATCTATCGTCGATCTCGGACGCCGCAGTACAAACTCCATCACCAGGGATCACCATTTTCATAGTGAAAGTGATCCCACCGCTCACTGACGTAGCCGGAGACCAGGCTCACATCAGGCTCTCGTCCAGATAAGGGAGTCTTATAGAACCCATTATCGACCGCCCACTGGTACGAAAGCCCTCCAACCCAGTAATGGGTGAGCGTGCCACTTAAGCCCCAGGCCTTTATGGCCGCTTCCGCCTCGTCTCTAGTGTAGAAAATACCGTTAGGGAACTGCTTCCAGCGGGGGAGAACACCCACACCCAGAGTTCACCACGCGTTTCCGCCGTCATTACTTCGATTCCCTTCGCTAGAGATTCACACTTGCGCGAGTCACCCATGAGCCCTGCTTGTGACCCGGGCAGGTGCACAGCCCCTCACCACTCCGGGGTCAGCCGTGCGCCCCTGAACGGCGTCGGAATCGTGAGCGCAACCGGCCGTACGCGCTTTCCAGAGCGATCAACTCGCGGGGAGTGAGACAGAGACCAGACATCCGTTCGTGGGCGACGCTTTCGAAGAGAACCGAACCATCCTCACGTAGGAAGGCCACGTCTTCGGGCCAGTCGGGGTCCAGCCATCCGTAGGGCGTGGGGGCCTCCTTCACCAGCCAGGCAGTCAATTCCTCCACCAGGTTGACCGAAACGATCCGCGCCCTTCCGTCGAAGATCTCCGTCCCCGGCCACCGCCGCCCGTACCGCCAGACGCCGTCCCCCAGGAGAGACATGCGCTCCGCGCGAGAGAACGCGTCCGGCGAGTCGTCCCGTTCATCCCGCAGGACAAACATCACCGAGGAAGCAAATAGCCGGCCAAAGGCCACCACATCAACCCAGTCGACACGTCGCCACTTTCTGGGCCCGTCCAGAGTGACCACAGCCACCTCGCTCGCGTCACCGTCAGCAACGTGCCGGGCAGCAGCCATGCCACGCCTCCCTCCGGTGGGCAGAACGGGTGCCTCTGCGAACCCGTGCGATCACGCTAGTGGTGACACCCCACGGCTGCACAGGAATCACGAAGCCCGCACCGCGGCTCGACATCATCGAACGACGCCTCGCACCGGAGACAGGCTCAGCACCACGATGGCGCATGCCGCCCTCCTCATCGTGCTGAGGGGACCCTGCACCGGCTGGGGGGCTCAGATGTCGTAGTCGTCGTGCAGGGCGATGCGAGCCAGTTCGATGCGCTGGTTGGGCAGCGCCCAGTAGTGGATACGCCGCGCGGAGGCGGTCTTCACCTGCAGGCTGGCGCGCCAGGCGACCGCCCCATCTGCTCGCGTCCGGATGGGGTCGTCGCCACCCATGCCCGAGCGCAACCGGTGCACTTCGCGTCCGTTCAGTTGGGGCGCGAGGCCGGTGACGATCTCAAAGACGGCGTCGGCGACCTTCGTCTCGGTGACGCCGCTCACCTCGTCGAGCGACGCCAGGAAGCCCGGGCCGAGGTCGTAGTCGGGGAGGGGACGCTCGGCCTGCTCACCCACGACGGTCCGGGTGGCCCACTGGGTGGTGACCAGGTAGCGGAAGCCCTGCTCTCGGTCCGCGAACCGTGGTCCCTCGTCGGGGCTTGTCGTGGCCCGCGCGTTGCCCGCCTTGCGGAGGCGGACCTTCGCGGCCTTGAGGTCGTGCTCGGCCCGGTTCGCGCGCCGCTCCGCCTGGTCGAGGAGCCAGCGCAGCTGTTCGTGCTCCATCTGCTTGGCCGCGGCGCTCTCGTCGCGTGCGTCGATCCCCGACCTGAGTGTGCGGTTCTCCGCCGTGAGCGCGTCGATGCGGAGCAACGCCTGACTCAAGGCACCGCTGTCCGGTTTCGCCGCCGCGGGTCGCGGACGTCCGGGCGGACCCGGCTTGGGGGTCGGACGAGGCTGTGTCAGTGGTGCGGGCGCCACTGACGGTTCGGCGGCGACGGGGGGTGGCGCCTGCGGGCGGACCGGGGCGGGGACGGGTTCCGGTTCGGTGTCTTCGTCGGCGTCCTCAACCAGCCACGGCGGCCCTCCGGGGAGCAAGGCGGGCGCCGGCAGCACCTCCTCGTCGTCCTCCACATCGATGAGGGTGAGCGCCCAAGCGGGCCCAGGCGCGACGACGCGAGCCGCGACCACCTCACCGACGGTCAGGAGTAAGTCGAGGGTGTCCCAGGGATTTCCGGTCACGTCCTCGCGTCGGACGCTGACGACGACCGCCGCCCCGCGGGACGCCGGGAAGAGCATCAGTTCGGCCGCTGCGGGGCGCACCTTTACCACCCGCGCCCACACGACGTTGCCCACGTCATAGACACTCAGGGCCGTCTCGGCACGGCCCAGGCTAGCCCGAACATCGAGGCGCCCAGCGGACGGATCGTGCCGCCCGGTGACCTTCTGGCCCACCTGAACGAGGCGTTCGATCGGCACACCGTCGACCGTCAACTCTTCCGCGATCGAAGCGAGGACGCCGGGCGCGACCTCCACCAGGGCCCGACCTGAGACCACCATCGTGACGACGCCGTCGACCGTTCGTTGCGGCGTCGTCGGATCGACCCGCACGAGCCCCGCCGCGGTGGCCATGCGGAACATGTCCGAGACGAGAAACTGCGTGGCCATCTCCCGATCCCGGGCGTCCCAGGCGAATCGGAGCGGGGAGCGCGTCAGGTCGCGAAGCCACTCGTGTCCGATGGGGTAGACGCGCCCGGCACCCCCATAAACCTCGGTGCCCTCGGGCATCCGCTGGGCCATCGCCCAGGAGACCGCGCCCGTCGGCATCAGGTAGACCTCCGCCAGGTCACCGGCCTGGTCGGCGATCTCCTGCACGTCGATCCAGGGCTCGGACTTCCCGGCGGGGATGGTGACCACGACCATGGGACGCTTCCGCGCGTCTCCGTTGAGGACGTCCGCGAGCGCCTGCGCCTCGTGCGCCGTCCGTACCTGTGTGACCGTCCCCACGACCGCACCCCCGCCCGCTAGGTCGTGTCGTCATCGTACGGCGCGGCGACGTCGGATCACCGACGCGACGCTCACCTCACCCGGCGTGGCCGCGTCCTGTCCGGACACGGCCATACCG
This sequence comes from Propioniciclava sp., assembly GCF_036744435.1. Lineage (NCBI taxonomy): Bacteria > Bacillati > Actinomycetota > Actinomycetes > Propionibacteriales > Propionibacteriaceae > Propioniciclava > Propioniciclava sp. The sequence continues at coordinate 6,716 of NZ_DAIOIA010000038.1, forward strand.
GGATGAGGAACCGCTCAGGCCCAGATGTATTCCTCGGAGATCTTGCCGTCCTTCCACCGGGCCACCGTGACCATGCGGGAACCGTCATCGAACTCACCGACGACGCACGTCCACTCGCCCGAACCGAACTTGATGGGGTGCGACGCGATGTGCGGCGGGGTTCCGCCTGCGGTGGCGACGTAGTCCTTCATGGCCTGGATGTGTGCGTCCAGCCCCGTCGTCGCGGGCATGCCGTGGAAGTCGACGTAGACGTCCTCGGTGTGGTGGTCGGAGAACTCGCCGTTCCAGTCGGCGTTGTTCCAACCCTGGAAATCGAGCGTGTCCATGCCGTCGAGATTGCTGCGAACCTCGTCCTTGCCAGCCATTTTCCTTCTCCTTTCTGGGGTGTGCGGCGAGTGTAGGTAGCCCTTCAACAGGGCTGGCAGCGGGGGCGTTGTCGGCGCGCAGCCCTAGACTGACGCCATGGCGGGAATGACCGATCTGCATGAGATCCTCGGCGCGCTGCGCCCCTATGTGCGGCAGGGCGCGTACGTCGTCGTCACCGCCCTGACGCCGCCCGACGTGGCCTATCACGCGCGCATCGTCGAGGACGAGGGCACCACGCTGGTGCTGGATCAGGCGGTCGCCGACGAACACCACCTCCCCTATGAGGGCGTGTTCGGCTGGATCACCTTGGAGGCGCACACCTCGCTGCAGGCGGTCGGCATCACGGCCGCGGTCAGCAACGCTCTGGCCCGGGTGGGGCTGTCGTGCAACGTGCTCGCCGGGTACTACCACGATCATCTGCTCGTCCCGCTCGACTCCGTCGAGGAAGCCCTGGGCGTCCTCGGGGGGCTCGGCGAGTGAGCGCCCTGGAGATCGGCGGCCACGTCGACGACCCGATCGAAGCCGCCCACCGCGACGGGTTCCCCATCGCTCAGACGTTCATCGGCGATCCCCAAGCCTGGAAGGGCCACACCGTCGCCCATCCCGGCGGCGCCGCCGGGCTGAAGGCGGACGCCGAGGCCGCTGGGGTGGGCCTGTTCATCCACGCCCCCTACGTCATCAACGTCGCGACGACGAACAACCGGATTCGCATCCCCAGCCGTCAGATCCTCGCGCGTCAGGTGAAGCTGGCCACTGAGGTCGGCGCGCGCGGCGTCATCGTCCACGGTGGACACGTCACCGCCGGAGACGATCCCCAGGTGGGCTTCGACAACTGGCGCAAGGCGATCGAGGGGCTCGACTTGACCGTCCCGATCTTCATCGAGAACACCGCGGGCGGCACCAACTCCATGGCCCGCCGCCTGGAGCGGATCGCCCAACTGTGGGAGACGATCTCCGACGCGAAGGGCTTCGAGAACGTCGGTTTTTGCCTCGACACCTGCCACGCGCACGCGGGCGGCCTCGACCCGTCCGGCCTCGTGGACGCCATCACGGGCATCACCGGACGCATCGATCTGGTGCACCTCAACGACTCCCGGGACGCCGCCGGCTCCGGTGCCGACCGTCACGCCGTCCTCGGACAGGGCCAGTGCGAGGCCGACTACCTGGTCGAGGTGGTGCGTCAGGCAGACGCCCCGGTGATCCTGGAGACTCCAACCACCGAGGTCACCCACGCCGACCAGATCGCCTGGCTGCGCGCGCACCTCTGAGGCGAACCGCACACGTGTTCAAGTTTTCTCGGTGTTCACGTAACATGAACACATGGCATTCGTGAACACGGTGGGCGATGAGGAGCTTCTGGAACGCGCCCAGAAGGCTCTTCGCCCCCACGGCGTCCACCTCGGTTGGGCACCGGACGCCGACGAGGTGCTCGTGAGCATCGATGACGCGCAGACCCGACTTCCAGCCACCGTCTCGCGGGGACTCCGGCCAGCGGGTGTCACCCTCCTCGCCCGACGCGTACCCGAAGGATCACTCATCGTGACCGATCGCGTCACCTCAGGAGTACGAGAAGAACTGCGCAAGCATGGCCTGTGGCATGTCGACGCCGCAGGCAACATGTCCGTGCGCTCGAGGGGCGTCGTGATCGACATTCAAGGCCGGGTCGACAACTCTTCCCCGCGGCAACCCACGTCCACCTTCTCTCGCGCGTCCTGGCCCGTCGTTCTTGCGGTGCTCACGGCCCCTTCGCTCGTGACGGCTCCCCTCCGAACGGTTCAGGAGGTTGCTGGGGTGTCCTTGGGAACCACGCAGAAGGTGATCTCGCGACTACGCAGCCGGGGGCTCGACTCCCCACCGGCACCAGTCAGCTTTCACGATCCTGAAATGCCACCCCCCTGGCGTGCCCTCTTCGACGCCTGGGTGACGAACTACCTTGAGGCGCAACGTCCAGGAACGAGGAAGGGCGTCTACCGCAGCGACCTCGATATGCGGGCTCTTCGCTCGACCATGGAGCGCCTCCCTGCGACCGTCTCCGGTGAGCCTGCCGCACACCTGGCGGGCCTCGACATCAAAGCCGCCGTCTTCGACATCTACGTCGACGACGTGGGAAGCACTGTGCGAGCGCTACGTCTGCGTCCCGATCCCGACGGAGCGATCCGGCTTCGCCCCCCGCTGTGGTCAGCGTCGCTGGAGACGCCCCTTCCCCACCGCGAGCCCCGCTTGGCACCACCTGCCGTCGTCTACGCCGACCTCCTTGCGATCGGGGACCCCCGCACCGACACCCTCGCCCAGACTTGGCTTCAGCATGAACCGACACTTCGACATTCCCGCTGACCGTCACGACCTCCCAGTCTCGGTCCTTCGGCGCTTGTGGGAGCGTGCTGCAGAGCTCAATCTCCCGGTGTTGCTCGTCGGAGCAGCAGCACGCGACCTTGTCGCCAGTGCCGTCATCGGCAAGCCGCCGACTCGCGCCACTCATGACGTCGATATCGCTGTCGCAGTGCCCGCAGGCGATGCCTTCACGGCATTCACCAGCACCTTCACGAGGACCCAGTCCGTGCACAAGGTGAAAGTTGAGGGCGTTGACGTCGACATCGTTCCGTTCGGGGCCATCGAGACGCGCGGTGAGGTCCACCTGGACGAGGGGCATGCGCTCAACGTCGTGGGCATGGCCGAATCCATGGCCCAGGCGGATCGCATCACGCTCGCCCCCGGTTTGACCATCCGCTGCGCCAGCCTCGAATCCCTGTCGGGCCTCAAGATCATCGCGTGGCGCGATCGGCGCAGAATCAGCACAAAGGATGCGGTCGACCTCCGCACCCTCCTCGACGCAGCATCCGAACCCCCGTACAGCGATGAGACGTGGGACGACGTCGCCGCGCTCGAGGCCTGCGACTACATGATTGATCACGCGGGCGCCTACCGCCTTGGCCGTGACTGCGCACGGTCGTTCAGCCCCGACCGAGGCGCGCAGATCCTGCACGTCCTCCACGACGCCACAACCAGGTCGGACCTCATTCGTGACATGCACGCGCTCATGGCAGCCGACTACATCGACGCCTACAGCCGCGGCTACAGCGTCGGACTGGGCGGACCCAGCGACGCACACCTCCCTCTCTCGTAGCGTCCGCGATGAGAAACCCAGCAGAACCCGCCCGATTGGTCAGGCCATTTGGCGACCCGGGCGCAATCGGGGCGCAGGATTGGCGTCCGGCCGCTAGCCTGGCAGCGTGACTCGGAGCATCTATGTACTCGCGCCAGAGGGACTGACAGGGAAGTCAGTGGTCGCTCTCGGCATCGTCGACGCGCTCACGCGCGAAGTGGAGTCGGTCGGTATCTTCCGGCCACTCATCAAGGGCGGTGACAGCCCCGACCAGATCCTGTCCACACTCGTCCACCAGCCGGTCGTGCACGAAGAGTACGACGAGGCGTATGGCGTCACCTACGACGACGTGCGCGCCGACGCCGACGCGGCCCTGTCGACCATCGTGGAGCGCTACAACAGCGTCGCCGAACGCTACGACGCCATGGTCATCCTCGGATCGGACTTCACCGACAACCTCGGCGCCCAGGAACTCCAGTTCAACGCCCGCGTCGCCGCCAACCTGAACGCGCCCGTCGCGCTCGCCGTCTCGGCGCGCAACCGGACCCCCGACGAGGTCACCCAACTGGCGCGCAGCACCGTCGACCTGCTGGGCAAGCACCACGCGTCCACCATCGCCATCATCCCGACGCGGACCCCGGAGGGCGATCAGGGCCCCTACATCCACGCGATCACCACCGCGTTCCCCGACGCCGTGGTCGGCACGCTCCCTGCCAACCGCGTCCTCGCCGCTCCGACGCTGGGCGCCCAGGTGCAGGCGATCGGCGCCCGTCAGATCGCCGGCCGCACCGACGCCCTGACGCAAGAAAGCCAAAGTGTCCTGGTGGCCGCCATGACGCTGCCGAACGTGCTCGGGCGGCTCGAACCCGAATCGACCGTCATCGCCCCCGGCGACCGCACCGAGTTGATCCCCGGCATCATCCTCGCCCAGCGCTCCGGCGCCTTCCCCCCGCTGACCGGCCTCGTGCTGACCGGCGGGTACGACGTGCCGGAGACGATGACGAAGCTCATCGCGAACATCCCCCAGGACCTACCGATCTTCGTCACCGACCTGGGCACCTTCACGGCCGCCGAGAAGCTGTTCGGGCTCGAAGGCACCATGACCAGCTCCGATCGCAAGACCGAGCTCGGCCGCCGACTGTTCTCCGAGAACGTGGACGCCGACGCGCTGCTCGCCGCCATGCGGGTCGACCGCGCCGGGATCCGCACGCCGCTCATGTTCGAGTACCAGCTCAGCGAGATGGCCCGCCAGGACAAGCGCCGCATCGTGCTGCCGGAGTCCGGCGACGACCGCATCCTCGAAGCGGCCGCTGCCGTCCTGCGACGTGGCACCGCCGAGATCATCCTGCTCGGCGACCAGACCGAGGTGAAGAGCCGCGCGCTCGCCCTGGGGCTGTCCCTGGAGGGCGCCGAGATCGTCTCCATGGAGGATCCCGACCTCGTCGAACGCTTCGCCGCCGAGTACGCCACGCTGCGCGCCAAGAAGGGCGTCACGCTGGAGCAGGCCCGCGCCAAGATGACCGACCCCAGCTACTTCGGCACCATGATGGTCCACCTGGGCCTGGCTGACGGCATGGTGTCCGGTGCGGTCAACACGACGGCGAACACGATCATCCCGAGCCTGGAGTTCGTGAAGACCAAGCCGGGCGTCTCCGTCGTCAGCGGCTCGTTCCTCATGTGCATGGCCGACCGGGTCGACGTGTACGCCGACTGCGCGGTCAACCCTGATCCGAGCGCCGAGCAGCTCGCCGACATCGCGATCAGCTCCGCCGCGACGGCCGTCGCGTTCGGCATCGAACCGCGCGTGGCGATGCTGTCCTACTCCACGGGCACCTCGGGCAAGGGCGCTGACGTCGACAAGGTCCGCGAGGCCACCGAGATCGTCAAGCAGCGCGCCCCCGAGCTGAAGGTGGAGGGCCCGATCCAGTTCGACGCGGCCGTCGACCCGACGGTCGGCTCGAAGAAGATGCCGGGCTCCGAGGTCGCCGGACGCGCGACCGTGTTCATCTTCCCCGACCTCAACACGGGCAACAACACCTACAAGGCGGTACAACGGTCGGCGGGCGCCCTCGCCGTCGGGCCCGTCCTGCAGGGCCTCAACAAGCCGGTCAACGACCTGTCCCGCGGCGCACTGGTAGACGACATCGTCAACACCATCGCGATCACCGCGATCCAAGCTCAGCACAGCTGACCTGGGGGCCGGACGCCAAGGCGTCCGGCCCTTCGCTGTCGCCACCAGCGGCAGCACCCACCATCCAGCCGGGGATTCGCCCGGGAAAGACGGGCGCACACCGCGTCCGAGAAGGAGAACCATGGCCACGCCGATCCTGCTGCTCAACGCTGGTTCGAGCTCCATCAAGTACCAGATGATCGACGCCGACACCGACGAGGTGATGGCGTCCGGTCTGATCGAGCGCATCGGCCAAGACGTCGGCGTCCTGACGCACAAGGTCGACGGCGAAGAGTTTGTCGCCAACGAGGAGTACACCAACCACACGCTCGCCCTGGCGGCGATGGTGCAGATGTTCGCCGACCATGGCCCGTCGCTGGCCGACGTGAAGGCCGTCGGTCACCGGACCGTGCACGGTGGCGACAAGCTCACCGAGACGATGCTGATCGACGACGCGGTGGTCGCCACCTTGGAGGCCCTCTCCCCGCTCGCGCCGCTGCACAACCCGGCGGGCATCGCCGGCATCCGGGGCGCCCAGAAGGCGCTGCCGGACGTGCCGCACGTCGCCGTCTTCGACACCGCGTTCTTCTCCACGCTGCCCGCCGCGTCCTACACGTACGCGATCCCCACCGAGGTCGCGGCCGAGTACTCGATCCGCCGCTACGGCTTCCACGGCACCAGCCACAACTTCGTGTCCCACCAGGCCGCCGAGTTCCTGGGCAAGCCTTATGACCAGACCAGCCAGATCGTGTGCCACCTGGGCAACGGCGCGTCGATCTCGGCGATCAAGGACGGCGTCGCCGTCGACACCTCCATGGGCCTCACCCCGCTGGAAGGCCTCGTCATGGGCACCCGCTCCGGCGATCTTGACCCGGGCATGATCGCCTACCTGCACCGCGAGGCGGGCATGAGCACCGACGCCATCGACACCCTGCTCAACAAGGCGTCCGGCATGCTCGGGCTGGCGGGCGCGTCCGACATGCGCGACGTCGAATCCGCCAAGGACGAGGGCGACGAGCGCGCCCAGCTCGCCTGGGACGTCTACATCCGCCGCATCGTCGGCTACATCGGCCGCTACTACGTGTTGCTCGGCGGCATCGATGCGCTGTCCTTCACCGCTGGCGTCGGGGAGAACTCCGCCGCCGTCCGCCGTGACGTCGTCGAGGGCCTCGCCGTGCTCGGCATCACGCTGGACACCGTCAGCAACACCGTCCGCTCTAGGGAGCCCCGCGCCATTTCGACGAAGGACTCCTCCGTCGCCGTCCTGGTGATCCCCACCAACGAGGAACTCCAGATGGCCCACGAGGTCAAGGCCGTCATCGGCTGACCCCGTCGCACACGCCGAGGACTCGGCTTCCCGGCGCCGAGGACTGAGCCTGGGACGCGGAGGACTGAGGCGGCCGGCGCCCAGGACTGAGCCTGTGAGCGTCGCCGACGTCGATTCGGTGATGAGCCGTGATTCGGGCCCGTGGATCACTCCACGGGCCCGAATCACGGCTCTCCGCGTTCTTGCGGAATGGCGAGGTTTGCCAGCCCACGCCCCGAACACATGGCGACCCTGAGCCCCGCGCAACCAGACCACGCGAACGCCCCGTCGGCAACTCCACGCACTGTCGTCCGATGGGGCTGCGCACTCGGATATGGCTCGGGTCCGGTCCTAGAAGGATGCCCGTCACCGATGCGGGTTCTGGCCTACGCCGCCATTGGGCCTGCCCCAGTCATCAACGCTCGCATCCTCAGTCCTCGGCGGGTACAGGCTCAGTCCTCGACGCCCCAACCCCAGTCCTCGGCGGGTGGACGCACGGCATACGGTGAGGGGATGAAGCAGCAGACGACCGAGGGAGGGGCATGCAGCGGAACACGACAGCACTGGTGACCGGGGCGACCGCGGGGATCGGGGCCGAGTTCGCGCGGCAGCTGGCCGTACGGGGGCATGACCTGGTGCTCGTAGCGCGCGATGCCGCCCGGCTGGACGCCCTGGCCGCCGACCTGGCGGCTCGCTATCGGGTGCGGTGCGAGGTCCTCGCCGCCGATCTGAGTGTTCGCGGCGACGTCGACCGGGTCGCTGAGCGTCTTGACTCGACCACCGAGCCGATCCACATCCTCATCAACAATGCGGGCTTCGGATTCACGACCACACTGACGGATGCGGACACCGGCGAACTCGAACGCGCCGTCGACGTGATGGCCCTCGCCCCCATGATCCTGGGCGGGGCAGCCGCACGAGCCATGGTGCCCCGAGGAAGCGGACAGATCGTCACCGTCGCCTCCCTGTCGGCCTGGGTGACCCAGGGGGCCTACTCGGCGGTGAAGTCCTTCGCGAAAGTCTGGTCCGAGGGGCTGGCGGGCGAACTCGCCGGGACGGGCGTGACCGCCACCGCATTATGTCCCGGCTGGGTCACCACCGAGTTCCACGACCGGGCCGGACTCACCGGGCAGGCCACGTCGATCCCCCGCTGGGCCTGGGTGAGCCCGCAACGCTGCGTCCGCGAAGCCCTCCGCGACGCCGACAAAGGCCGCATCCTCTCCTTGCCGACGCTGCCCTGGAAGCTCGCCGCGTTCGCCCTCCAGCACGCCCCCCGCAGCATCGTCCACGCGCTCAGCCGACGGCTGACCGCCGCGAAGGCCACGTGACCCACTTGCCGCACCCGTGACGGCTCGACCGGCCACGCACGACACGGCTCCGCCCTGTGATGGGACAGTCGCGCGCGTCGGACGGTAGCGACTGCGATGGCCCCTGTAGCTAGGGCTGCGCGCAGAATCAGGACGGCAGCTCCAGCACCTGCCAAGGCTCCAAGTTGGCTGTCGTATGCCGCTCGGCCATCCCGGCCAGGAGCGCGTCATCGAACCCGATCTCCGCAGCGCCATTCACCGAACTCTGGCTGGATCGGATGCCCGAACTCGCTACGCCTCTTGTGGGAGCTTCGGCTCCTCCTACAGCAGTCTTGGCCTTGCTGACGATAGACGTGACGGCTTTGGCCGCGACGCCGCCGATAAGCATGATGCCGACGATGAGGCAGCCGAGTCTGGTCTTGGGTAGCGACTCGGTGACCGATCAGGTGGGCGGGGTGAGATAGATGTCGATGCGGTCGGTGGTCCAGGTGGGGACGCCGGTGCCGAAGAAGTCGTTGTCCTCGGTCCAGATCGGGCAGTCCAGCAGCATCGCAACGGCCAGGACGGGCCAGTCGTCGGGGTCTCGTTGGATCCGCGCGAGGGCCTCGTCCTTGATGTCGCGGAAGGCCTCCTCGGGGACTGCTGCGACGATGCTGCGCAACTGGTTCAGAAACGCCAACGCGGGGTCGATCTGGGCGACGCGGTCGAACTTGGTCAGCACGGCGGGCAGGTGTTCTTCGGCGTCGTCGAAGGCGATGTCGGGGGGAAGAAGTCCACCGCCTCGGCGTGGCTGACGTGCGTCTCTTTGACCCGGCGACCGAGCGCGGCGCGGATCAAGATGTTGGCGTCGATGACCAGGCGACGACGCTGTCCGTCCGGCACTATCGACGGTCCTTGACGCGGGTCTTGACGTCCTCGACCATCGCGTCGACCTCGTCGTCACTCAGCGCCAGCAGTGCGTCGAGCTTCTCCCCAGCTGCCTTCAGCGCGGCGACGTCAGCGGCCCGGTCGGGCTTGACCGGGATGAAGTAGCCGACCGTATGCCCGTGCCGGGTCACCGCAACGGGTTCCTCGGAGTCGACGAAGTCCGCCAGACCGGCCCGGAACTCTCGGACTCCGACCTTGGATGCGCCCATGACCCCTCCCTCAAATTTGTGTCATCTCTGTGTACACATTCTATCCCATCGTGCACGCGGTGTCTCCAGCCGGGGTCTCCCATCCGTCGACCACAGTCCACAGACCGAACCCGTACCCGGCACCCGCTCTGGCCGGCTGCTGGGTGGACTGGCGCCGCTACTACGAGTGACGCAAGCGCCGGGCGGCGTGCCCGACCCGCCGCGAACAGCGGGACCGTACTGGTCGACCGGTCTATGTCCCACCACGAGGCCTCGGACGGCGCCTACGGGGCGCCCCGGATCAACGCCGCCTGCGAGAGGCTGGCGAGACCGTGTCCCGCAAGACCGTCGCGAAAACCATGCGGCAAGCCGAAACCCAGGGGTTGCCCGACATCGGTGAATTCATCCACGTCGACAGCTCTGTACAGGTCGACAAGGTCGTCTCCGGCTTTGGTGGCTGCTTCGGCTCCTCGTACAGCAGTCTTGAACTGCCTGACGATCGAGGTGACGGCTTTGGCTGCGACGCCACCGATGAGCATGACACCGATGTCGACGCCGACGATGCGGCGGCCGATGTGGTAGCCGAGTTCCTCTTCGTCACCAAAGCACGCTGGGCGCAGCCGCGCCACCGCAGCTGTAGACCCGTGGTGCAGAATGGGAGGGTGCGGAACATGGTGATCGCTCGGTGAGCAAGGACGACCTCGGCAAGTACTCCAACGGGCCAGGCGCCGTCGCGCGCTTCGTCGCGCAGCAGCTTGTCATGAAGCCGTACGTGTGGTCGGCGCTCTCGGTCCACGTCCACGGGATGCGCCGCCTCGACGGCCTGAGCGCACCGTTCATCGCGATCGCGAACCACTCCAGCCACCTCGACACCACCGTCATCTACGGCGCCTTGCCGCGACGGCTCTCCCGGAACCTGGCAGCCGGCGCGGCAGCCGACTACTTCTTCAAGCAAAAGACCAAGTCCGTCGGGACGCGCCTGTTCTTCAACGCCTACCCGGTCGACCGCGGCGGCATGAAGGGCCATGCGGGCCTGTCCGGACGTCTCCTCGACGAGGACGTCCCCCTGCTGATCTTCCCCGAGGGCACCCGGTCGCGCACCGGCGCGATGGCGCCGTTCAAGTCAGGCGTCGCGGCGCTCGGCATCCAGCACAACGTGCCGATCGTCCCCATGGCGCTCGTGGGTGCCTACGCGGCTATGCCGTACGGCCAGTCGCTGCCCCTGCCCGGACGCCCGCCCGTGCACATCGTGTTCGGCGTCCCGCAGCGCGCTCTGCCCGGCGAAACGGTTCCGCACTTCAAGGACCGGCTCTACAACTACGTCGTCGAACTCCACGACTCCACCGCGCGGGCCTACGGCATGCCCACCCAGGAGGACTTCCACCGCTCCGTCGCCCTCAAGGCCGCCGCGAAGCGGGCGCAGGCGGCCATCGAGGCGGCCAAGGTCGAGGACGACACACCCACCGACTGAACTGGACGCTCAGGCCGACTGCGCCCCCGGCACCATACGCAGGGCGACTGCCTGACTGACCGCGAACAGCGCGACGTCGAGGGCCGCGCAATAGATCGCGTCGAGCCTCAGGCTCCACACCCCCGGCCTGCGGCCGTCCATTCGTGTCATGCGGCGAGTCTCCCACGCGGCCCAGGTCAGTCGAGCTGACCCCGGACGCGCAGCATGCCGGTCAGGAGTTCGTCCCGGCGGGTGATCCGGGCCGAGTCCACGGGCGCGCCGTAGGCGGCCGCGGCGGCCTCGTACAGCGGCGCCAGCGCCTCGTTGGACCAATCGAGATCGTTCAGTTCGATCTTCGCGAACGACTCACGCAGCAGGTCCATGAGCCCCTGGACGCCAGCCGCACCGCCTCCCATCGCGGCCGCCTCGACGATCCCCACGCACGCGAACCGCAGGCCGAGACTGTTCTTCATCACCGTGTCCAGGTCGTCGACCGACACCACCCCGTCGAGGACCAGTCCGAACGCCTCGGCCCACAGCGCCTTCTGGAGCCGGTTGCCGACGAAGCCCGGCACCTCGCGGTGCAGGACGGCGGGCTCCATGCCCAGCGACGTGTAGAAGCCGCGTGCCGCCTCCAGTGTGGACGCGGCAGTTCGCGTCCCCGGAACGACCTCGACCAGTGGCATCAGGTGGGGAGGATTGAAAGGGTGCCCGATGGCGACGCGAGCGGCTACCTCATCGGGAGCGTCGGCGCTCATGTCGGAGGGCAGCAGCGCCGAGGACGACGAGAACCACCAGGCTCCGGGACGTCCGTGGCGGGCGAAGTCGGCGATGAGCTCCCGCTTGAAGGCGAGATGCTCGGGTCCGGACTCCTGGACGACGTCGGCCTCGGCGAGGGCGGCGTCGCGCTCGGCGACGACGCGCACCCGCGCCCGTTCGTCGTCGGTGAGGGGCAGTCCGGCGACGACGTCGGCCAGGTCGGGGCGGGGATCGCAGACCAGCACCTGATGGCCGTGGGCGACGAACCGCCGCAGCCACGACAAACCGATGGTGCCCGCTCCCAGTACGCAGATGTTCATGCGTCCGTCTCTAGTCGTCACGCCGTCCCAGTTCAACCCCCCGCGCCCCTCAGGCGGCTGCCTGGGCGAGCGAGGCCATCGGAACCATGCGGGTGCGGGCGACGGAGGCAACCGCCCCCACCACGCCCACGATCGCCCAGCCCACGAGGACGAAGACCGGAATCGTCACGTTGCCGGTGGTCGACACCTCGCGGACGGCGTCCAGCGCCGCCGACACCGGCGACAGTCCCCGGAGCGCCCCGAAGAACGACGGCGCGGTCGCGGTCGCGGCGGTGACCACCGTGACCATCACCATGGCCAGCGAGATCAGCCGCCCGATGTTCCCGGCCAGGCGCGCCAAGGCGAAGTTGATCAAGGCGAACGCTCCCCCCGCCACGAGGAGGACCAGGGTCAGCAGCGCCCCTTCGGAGGCCGTGAACCCGAGCGTCACCGCCCCGAGCAGGGCCAGCAGCAGCGCCTGACCGGTGATGATGGCCAGGCCGGGCATGAACGCTCGGCGCAGCAACTGTCCGGTCCCCGCAGTGGAGAGCGCGGAGCGCCGGTCGGTGCGCCCGACGGCGGCGAACGTGGCGAGCGCCCCCACCCACAAGGCGGTGACCAGCAGCAGGCTGACCCACGCCAGGTGAGGCCGGGCGAGCAGTTCGACGGCGCTGGTGTCGACCGGGGAGGACACCACCTCGGCGAGCCGGTCGCGATCCGAGTCGCTGTAGGTCGGGATCTTGCCTGCGCCGTCGGCGACGCCGTCGGCGAGCTCCTGGGTTCCGTCAGCGAGCCCGACGGCCCCGGTGGACAACTGGTCGAGTCCGTCGGCGAGCTGGCCCGCGCCGGACGCAGCCTGGTCGACCCCCTCGGTGTAGGCGGTCACGCCGCCGCTGAGCTGCCCCAGGCCGCTGGCGAGGGCGGACGCGCCGGTGGCCGCCTGGTCGACGCCCCCGGTGTAGGCGTTCACGCCGGTGCTGAGCTGGTCGAGCCCCGACGCCAACCCGGAGACCCCCTGGGCGATCGCGTCGGTGCCGTCAGCGAGTCCGCGAGCGCCGTCGGCGAGCTGGGTGGCTCCCCCGGCGAGCTCGGCTCCCCCGGCCGACAGCGCCTGGCCGCCCTCCTGGATCTGCGTGCCTGCCGCGAGGAACTGATCGAGCAGCTCCAGCACCTCGGCCTTGGAGGTCGGCGTCCCCGCGGGGATGGACGCCTCCAGTTCGGTGAGCTTCGCCTGGACGCTGGGCGCCCACGAGGCGAGTTGCGTGGACGCCGCCGAGAGCTGGTCGAGCAGGCCGAGGATCGTCTCGCCCGCCTGCCGGGTGCTGGCGGCCTGCGCCGCCAGGTCGGACGCGTCCGAGGCGAAGGCTGCGGTGGACGACTCCAGCGCTGACGTGGACGCGGCCGTCTGCTTCTCTGCCGCGGCGACACCCGCCCGGAAGGCCTCGCAACCACTCTCGCTCAGGTCGGCCGGGCAGGCAACGTCAGCACCGGCGGCAACCCGGGCCGCCTTCGCCGAGGACGCCAGCCCTTGGGCCGTGTCGGCGAGCGCGGCGGCGGAGTCCGCGACGCCGAACGTCTGCTTGACGTAGGCGCGAATCTGATCGATGGTCTGCTGCACCCGCGCGTCGAACGCGGTCGCGTCGGCGGTGAGGGTCGCCACGGACGCCTTGATCTGCGTCACCCAGCCCGCCCATTCGGGAAGCTGCGCGATCGCGTCGCGGATCGGGCGGACCAGCCCGGACACCGTGCCCACGTACTGGCTGACGCCGGTCGTGTACTGGGTGACGCCGTCGGCGTAGGTGCCGACTCCGGTGGCGTAGTTGTCGGCCCCGTGCGCCCACGTGCGGGTGCCGTCGGCGAGCGAGCCTGCACCGGTGGCGAGCTGGTCGGCACCCGACGTGGCGGCCGCGACGCCCGTGCGGAGCTGGCTGCTGCCGGCCGAGGCGAGGCCGAGGCCGTCGGCGAGTTGCTGCGCCCCGGAGGCGGACTGGGCCGCGCCGTCGCGAAGTTGCGGCGAACCGGCCGCCGCCTGGCCCAGGCCGTCGGCGAGCTGGCCTGCGCCGTCGGCGGACTGCCCGGCACCGTCGGCGAGCTGGCGGGCGCCGTCCGCGAGCTTGGCGGTGCCGTCGACCATGCTGAGCATCTGGGCCGCCATGTCGTTGAAGCCGAGGTAGATGTTCTTGAGGTACTCCCCGGTCAGGAACCGGTTGAGCGCGTTCGAGGCCGCGTCGGCGATCGACTGCCCCAGCGCCGTCTCGGAGATGCCGGCCACCGGCGAGGTCTCGACGTGGATGGTCGCCTTGATGGCCTCATCGGCCGGCTTGCTGAACGAGGACGCCGCCGCGGAGAACTCCTTCGGGATGGTCACCACGGCCGCGTACCGGCCCGAGGCCAGTCCTTCGGCGGCCTTGTCGGCGGAGGCCATCACCCAGGTGAAGTTCTGGTCACGGTCAGAATCCACCAGCTCGGCGGCGAGCTGACGCCCCAGCGGCATGGTCTGGCCGTTGACGGTCACCATCTCGTCGTTGTTGACGATGGCGGCCTGGACGCCGCGCAGACCGGCATCGGCACGGGAGGTTCCCCACAGCAGACCGCCGGCGACGAGCAGGGGAACGAGCAGCAGGATCAGGGCGGTCGCCCAGGAGCGGGTGGGCCTCATGCGGCACCTCCAATGAGGACGGAACGGTGGACGCCCAGCGAGGGCGTGTGAACGGAGTCGTCGGCGGCGGACACGCCCGCCACGACGGCGAGATCGGATCGGGCGATGAGGGCGGCCAGAGCGGCGCGACCCTCCGCGTCCAGCCGGTCGGCGTCATCGACGGCGACCAGCGACCCGACGGGATCGGCGAGGGCGCGGGCGGCGTCCGGATCCGTGCCGTCGACGAACGTGGCGTCCCGACGGACCTGTCCGGCCTGCTGGGGCAGCACCAAGCCGAGGACCTTGAGGTCTCCCGAGGTGAGAGCGAGACGTCCGGTGAGGGCCAGCAGCAGGGCTCGCCGGGCTGCGGGGGTGCCATCCACCTCGACGTGCCCGCCGCGAGGGATGTCGAGGTCGACGCCCTCGAACAGGACGGTGTCCCCGTCCGCGGCGCCGAGCCCCTCGCCGTAGACGGCGTGGTCGGCGTCCGGGGAGGGCCAGTCGGCCAGGGCGAGCTGATGGGTGATGGCCTCGCCTTCGGCGTCCAGGACGGGCATGCGTCGGGCTAGCCAGCCGGGCAGCCACCAGGCCATGCCGTGCAGGAGACGCATGACGGCCGGGCCGAGCGTCATCCGCACCAGGAAGGCGTCGATGCCGACGCCGATGGCCAGGCCGAAGGCGATGGGCTTGATGGTGCCGGATCCTTCGGGGATGAAGAAGGCGAACACCGAGATCATGATGACGGCCGCCGCGACGACGACCTTCGCGGAGTGCCGGAAGCCCATCTCGGTGGGGTTGGTGTGGTTCCCGTGGACGTACTCCTCTCGCATCCGTGAGGTGAGGAAGACCTCGTAGTCCATGGCGAGGCCGAACAGGATGCCCATGAGGATGATCGGCAGGAACGAGATGATGGGCTGCGGCTCGTGCAGGTTCACCAGTTGCATGCCGACGCCCTCGTTGAACACCAGCGTGGTCAGGCCAAACGCCGCCCCGACGCTGAGCAGGTAGCCCAGCGCCGCCTTGACCGGCACGAGGATCGAGCGGAACACGACGGCCAGCAGCACCAGCGACAACCCCACCACGAAGATGCCGAACGGCAGCAACGCGGCGGCGAGCTGGGAGGACACGTCGATGGCGATGGCGGTGAAGCCCGTCACCGCCAGGTCGACGCCGTAGGCGTCCTTCCAGTGGGGTTCCAGCGCCCGCAGTTGGTGCACGAGCGCCTCGGTGGCCGGATCGTCGGGGCCGGTGGTGGGGATGACCTGGATCATCGCGGTGTCGACGTTCGGGTTCGGCACGGCCATGGCGACCGTCTGGACGCCCGGCACCGCCTCGATCTCTTCCTTCAGATCGGCGAGCAGGCCGAGCGGGTCGGTCGACTCGACGATGCTGCCGGTGATGACGAGCGGCCCGTTGTAGCCGACGCCGAAGTGCTCGCTGATGGCGTCGAAGGTGATCCGGTCGGTCGCTTCGGGTGGGTTGCGTCCGGAGTTCGGCAGGGCGAGCTGAAGGTTGGTCGCCGGGATCGCCAGGACGCCGAGCAGGACGACGACGGCCGCCACGGTCACGGCGGGCACCTTGGTGATGACGCCGACCCACCAGCGGGACGCGTCGAACCGCTTCTTGTCCGGGTTCTTGACGGGTTTGGGGGTGAGCCGCGCCCCGGCGAAGCCGAGCATCGCGGGCAACAGGGTCAGGGCGAGAGCCACCTCGATGGCGACGGCGACGGCCGCGAAGACGCCCATGGTGGTGAGGAACGGGATCCCCGCGATGCTGAGTCCCACCAGGGCGATCACGACGGTCAGCCCCGCGAACACGACGGCGGACCCCGCGGTGGCGGTGGCGCGGGCGGCGGACTCCTCGGCGTCCATGCCGGTGGCGAGCTGATCACGGTGGCGGGACACGATGAACAGCGAGTAGTCGATGCCGACGGCGAGCGCCAGCATCAGGGCCAGCATGGTGGTGGTCGAGTTGATCGGCATGATGCCCGCCGCGGCGACGATGACGAGCATGGACGCCGCAGCGCCCACCAGCGCGTTGATGATCGGCATGATCGCCGCCCGGAAAGACCCCAGGACGAGGATGAGGACGATGATCGCCACGACGACGCCGATGCCCTCGACGAGGCTGACGTGGGGCATGTCGACGGAGAACACCTCGCCGCCGACGTGAACGGTGCTGCCGGGGATCGACGCCTGCAGGGCGGCCCCGGCGTCGAGGAGTTGCTGGCGCTGGGCGTCGGTGAACTCGGAGACGGAGACGTCCTTGATGTTGACCCGCATCATGCCTGCGACGCCGTCATCGCTGATCAGCCCGGACACGTACTCGTTGTAGGGGGTCTGCACCGAGTCGACCCACCCGATCGCGTCGAGGCGCTCCCCTGCGGCTTCGATCTGGGTGCGCGCGGCCGGGTCGTTGATGCTCTGACCGGCGGGGACGATGACGATCATCGTCGAGGACGCCATGGCGGCCTCGGGGAACGTCATCCGCAGTTGGTCGAGGGCCACCTGGGAGGAGGCACCCGGGATGCGGAACTCGTCGTCGAAACTGCCGCCGACCGTCGCGGCGACCGCGCCCAGCCCGAGCAGGAGTGCCACCCAGACGGCGACGACGCGTCGCCGCGCGTGCCAGGACGCGCGGGCCAGCCGATAAATCCATGTGGACACGCGTTTCCGCCTCTCGATACACCCGTGTATCGAATACGGTACTGTATCGATTTGAGCGACCCAAACGGGCGACCGGACGCCGGACAGGGATCGCGCACCAACCCTCACGCCGCATCAAAGGGAGCCATGACGCACGTCACCGCACGCCGTGCCGCCACTCGGGAGCGACTCATCGACGCCGCCATCGACGTATTCGCCGAGAAGGGCGTCCTGGGGGCTTCGGTCGAGGAGATCTGCGAGGCCGCCGGGTTCACCCGGGGTGCGTTCTACTCCAACTTCGACGACAAGGACGACCTCTGCGTCGCCATGCTGCAACGCCTGCACGACGACGAGGGCTCGGCCCTGCAGGACGCGGTCACCAGCGTGGGGGACGTCGCCGACGACGCCGACCTGGACACGCTGCTGCTGGCCGCCATCGAACTGTTCTACGCGTCCCGCTGGGACGACCCCAAGCGCGTCCTCACCGGCCAGGAACTGCGCCTCCACGCCGCCCGCTCACCGAAGATGGCGCAGGCCTACCGCGACTTCCACGCCCGCACCACCCACGGCGTCGCCACCATGCTCGAGACGGCGCTCAGTGCCCGCGGCTACGAACTCGGGACGAACGGCCCGGTCGCCATGAGCGTCCTGCACGCCGTCTACGACTACGGTGCCCTCGGCGCCCTGATCGGCTCGGACACCATCGAGGGCGACGTCCGCGTCCAGTTGTTGATGGAGGTGCTGCGGGCCCTCATCCACCCGCAGGACGCCGACGCGCGCGCACTGGACCAGGTCAGCCCGCCGCCCGCCTGACCAGCGCACGGAACTGCTGCTCGACCTCCTCGGTCATCTGCAGCACCGCGTAGGACACCGGCCAGACCACCCCGTCATCCAGGGCGGCCGCGTCGTCGAAACTGATCGTCCCGTAGCGGGTGTCGAACTTGCTGGCGGGCTGGTAGAACACGACGACCTTGCCATCGCGGGCATACGCCGGGAAGCCATAGAACGTCTTGGGCGCCAACTGCGGCGCCTCCTCCGCCACGATGACGTGCAGCCGCTCCCCGATG
>NZ_DAIOIA010000039.1:0-24464 GCF_036744435.1 Propioniciclava sp.
ACTCCTCGAAGCAGGCGGATTCCGACCCCTCATCCACTCTCTTTCGTGAAGAGCCGAGAAAGGTCAGGCGCGGGTGGCGTCCTGAACCTCGCCGATGAGTTCCTCAACGATGTCTTCCAGGAACAGGACACCGGTGATCGTCCCCTGGGCGTCCGCCACCGTCGCCAGGTGGGATCCCGCCTCGCGAATCTGCGCCAGCGCGTCCTCCAGTTCAGCGTCCCCCGGAACCGTGGCGAGCTGACGAATCCGGTCGCCGGGCACCGGGGCGTCGAGGTCCTGCGGCGCGACCAGATCCAGCACGTCCTTGACGTGCAGATAGGAGGTGGGGGCCCCGTCGGCCGACGCGATCACATAGCGCGAGTACCCGCTCGCTTCGACGACTGCCCGCACCTGCCGCGGCGTCACCACAGGCGGAAGAGCGACCAGTTGCGTCAGCGGGATCTCCACATCGTCCACCGTCTTCTCGGTGAACTCGAACGCGGCCGACAGCGTGCCGGTGGCATCGACGAGGGTTCCCTCGCGGGTGGATTGCTCGACGATCATGGCGACCTGGTCGAGGGTGTACGCGCTCGTGGCCTCGTCCTTCGGCGCGACGCGGAACAACCGTAGGACGCTGTTGGCGATCCAGTTCAGCACCCAGATCAGTGGACGCACCACACGCGACACCATCACCAGCGGGGGAGCGAGCAGGAGCGCGGCCCTATCCGGGACGGAGAAGGCCATGTTCTTGGGAACCATCTCGCCGAACACGACATGGAGGAACGTCACCAGCACCAAGGCGATGACGAAGGCGACCGTCGTCACCATCGAGGGGGTGAGCCCCGTCCAACTCAGCGGATACTCCAGCAGTTGGTGGATCGCAGGCTCGGAGACGTTCAAGATGACCAACGAGCAGACGGTGATGCCCAGTTGGCTCGTCGCCAGCATCAACGTGGCCCGCTCCATGGCCCACAAGGTGGTGGCGGCAGCACGGCTTCCAGCGGCGGCGCGGGGTTCGATCTGCGAACGGCGCGCGGAGATCACCGCGAACTCCGCCCCCACGAAGAAGGCGTTGACGGCGAGGAGGACGATCAGCCAGATCAGGCCGGGAACGTAGGAGCTCATCGCGCACCCGCCTCGGAGCCCTGCTCGTGCGCGAGCTGATCCAAGACCCGCTCGCGTGCCCCGAACGCCGGGTCAGTGTCGAGATCATTCGGCAGATAGCGGACGCGATCGATGCGAGTCCCCGTGATGCGTTCCACCCTCAGCACGCCCCGCTCCAGCGGAACCTGCTCACCGAGCTGGGGAAGATGCTCGAGACGCTCCAGAACGAAGCCTGCGACGGTGTCGTACTCGTCGCTCTCGGGAACCCTCACCCCGGCGCGCTCCCAGACCTCGTCGGGACGCAATCGGCCGGCGAACACCACAGAGTCGGGGTACACGACCAGATCGGCCGCAAGCGGATCGTGTTCGTCGCGCACGTCGCCCAGCAGTTCCTCCACCACGTCCTCCAGGGTGACGATCCCCGCGGTGCCGCCGTACTCGTCCACGACGACCGCGATCTGGTATCCCCGCCCACGCAGCAGACCCAGCAAGGAGCTCACCCCGGCTGATGCGGGGACCCGTAGGGGAGCCGACATCAGCGACGTCACCGGGGTGACGTCGCGCAGTTCGAAGTCGATGCTGTAGGCGGCCTTGACGTGCACCACGCCCTCGATGTCGTCGATGTCAGCGCCCAGGACCGGGAACCTGGAGTGCCCGGTGGAGAGCGACGCGGAGACCACCTGGGCGGCTGTCGCGTCGTGCGGCAGTGCGACGGTCCGCACACGCGGCGTCATCAGCTCGGAGACGGTGTGCTCCACGAACGTCAACGAGCGATGCAGGATGGCGGCGTCGTCACGGTCGAGAACCCCCTCGAGTGCGGAACGGCGAATCAGGAAGCTCAGCTCCTCGGCGCTGCGCGCGCCGGAGAGTTCCTCCTTCGGTTCCACGCCAAGCGCCCGGATCACTGCATTGGCCGTCCCGTTGAGCACGATGATGACCGGCTTGAACACCCAAGTGAAAGCAACCTGGAACGGCACCACCAGCTTGGCGGTTGCGAGCGGCACGGCCAAGGCGAAGTTCTTGGGCACCAGTTCGCCGAACACCATCGAGAACAAGGTGGCAACGCCGATGGCCACGACGGCGCCCACGGCCACGACGGCGCCGACCGGCACCCCCCACGAGGTCAACGGGTCGCGCAGAAGGGCGCTGATGGCAGGCTCGAAGGTGTAGCCAGCCAGGAGCGTGGTCAACGTGATCCCGAGCTGGGCTGCTGACAGGTGGGTCGACGTCACCCGCAGTGCGCCGATCGTCGGCCCCAAACCCCGCTCGCCGCGTGCCTGCCGATGTTCAAGTTCGGCACGGTCGAGGTTGACCAGCGCGAACTCCGAGGCCACGAACAGCCCCGTCCCCGCGGTCAGGACGACTCCAGCCAGGATTCCCCACAGTTCAGAACTCATCGCTCACCCCGCTCGCCGTCTTGGTTGCTGACGGCTCCTGCAGGGTGAGCCACGGACTATGACTGTTCGAATCATCCATGGGCCATAAGCCTAGCGACCGCCTGGAGTCGATCCCCGGGGCGATGCAACACCACGTGGGCGCAAGCGATGGTCAGGCGCGGGCGCGGTCCGACTTCGGGTTGAGGGATCAACGGTAGGCTTGTGCCTCGTGGCCACCGACTATCAGACCGAGATCTCCGAACTCGACCGCTCATTGACGAGCATCGAGGCGGTGGTCGACCCCACCAAGAAGCGGGCCGAGATCGACGCCTTGTCGGAGGCCGTTGCCGCCCCGGACTTGTGGGACGACCCCGACAACGCGCAGAAGGTGACCTCGCGGCTCTCGGCTCTCAACGCCGAGGTGGCGCGGGTGTCCTCGCTGCGTTCCCGACTCGACGACCTCGGGGTGCTGGTCGAACTGGCCCAAGAGGAGGCCGACCCCGACACGTTGGCCGAGGCCGCTCGCGAGCTCGCGTCGCTGCACACCGACATTGCCGCACTGGAAGTACGGACGCTGTTGAGCGGGGAGTACGACGAACGTGACGCCGTCGTCACCATTCGCTCCGGAGCCGGGGGCGTGGATGCCGCCGACTTCGCGGAGATGCTGCTGCGGATGTACTTGCGCTGGGCGGAGCGTCACGGTCACGCCGTCAAGGTGCTCGACACGAGCTATGCCGAGGAGGCGGGCCTGAAGTCGGTGACGTTCGAGGTCAGCGCGCCGTTCGCCTACGGCACCCTCTCGGTGGAGGGCGGGACGCATCGTCTCGTGCGGATCAGCCCCTTCGACAATCAGGGGCGTCGGCAGACCTCGTTCGCGGCGGTCGAGGTGATCCCGCTCATCGAGTCGACCGACCACGTCGAGATCCCCGAGGGGGACATCCGCGTTGACGTGTTCCGCAGTTCGGGCCCTGGTGGACAGTCCGTCAACACCACCGACTCCGCCGTCCGGATCACGCACCTGCCGACCGGACTGGTCGTCTCCATGCAGGACGAGAAGTCGCAGATCCAGAACCGGGCCGCTGCCATGCGGGTCCTGCAGTCGCGCCTGCTGTTGCTCAAGAAGCAGGAGGAGGACGCGAAGAAGAAGGAACTGGCCGGGGACGTCAAGGCGTCCTGGGGTGATCAGATGCGCAGCTACGTGCTGAACCCGTACCAGATGGTGAAGGATCTGCGGACCGGCTACGAGGTCGGCAATCCAGAATCGGTTTTCGACGGGGACCTCGACGGGTTCATCGACGCAGGCATCCGCTGGCGCAAGAGCGAGGAATCCGCCTCTGCCTGAGGTCCGCCACGCCGGGACACCAGCGCGCCCTCGGCGAGGCGTTGCACCTACGCTGGTGGTAGCCGGCTGAGAGCTCTCAGGAACCTTCCCCATCGTCGACACCGGCCCCGGATGCCTGTGATCACGTTTGAGAACGTCACCAAGACGTACCCCGGCCAGAAGCGGCCGGCCCTGAAAGATGTCTCCGCCACGATCGAGGACGGTGAGTTCGTCTTCCTCGTCGGCCCCTCGGGCTCGGGCAAGTCCACCTTCCTGCGGTTGGTCCTGCGCGAATACCGGGCCACGCAGGGGAGCGTCGTCGTCAACGGCCGCGACGTCGGGAAGCTGCGCAACTGGCGCATTCCCAAGCTTCGCCGCGGCGTCGGCATCGTGTTCCAGGACTTCCGGCTGCTGCCCGGCAAGAGCGTCACCGAGAACGTCGCCTTCACCCTGCAGGTCATCGGTCGCCCCTCGCGGGAGATCCGCACCCTGGTGCCCGAAGCCCTCGAACTGGTCGATCTCGCGGACAAGGGGGACCGGCTCCCCGAGGAACTGTCCGGTGGCGAGCAGCAGCGGGTGGCGATCGCACGAGCCTTCGTTAACCGCCCCGGCATCCTGCTGGCCGACGAGCCGACCGGCAACCTCGACCCCGCCACCTCGGTCGGCATCATGAAGATCCTCGACCGCATCCATCGCGACGGCACGACCGTGCTCATGGCCACCCATGACGCCACCATCGTCGACCAGATGCGTCGCCGCGTCCTCGAACTCAGCGCCGGAGAACTCATCCGGGACCAGGCGCAGGGCGTCTACGGCTACCAGTGAGCCGGATCGGACCAGGAGAGAACACATGCGCCACACACTGAAAGAGACAGCCTCCGGCCTGCGCCGGAATGCCAGCATGAACGTCGCCATCCTGGTGACGATGTGGGTCTCGCTGACCCTCTTCGGCCTGGGGATGCTCGTCACCCAGCAGGTCGACCTGATCAAGGGACGCTGGTACGACAAGATCGAACTCACCGCCTTCCTGTGCACGGCCGACACCGTCGGCGGCACCTGCACCGCGGGCCAGGCGACCACGGAGGCGGAGCGGTTGGCCATCGAAGCCGAGCTCGCGTCCAACCCGCAGGTCGAGACCTCCTTCTACCAGAGCCAGGAGGAGGTCTTCGAGGAGTTCAAGGTGACGTACGCGGACTCGCCCATCCTCGCGACGCTACAGGCCAGCGATATGCAAGACCTGTACCGGATCAAGCTGAAGAATCCTGAGGAATATCAGGAAGTGACCGCTGCTCTCAGCGTCATGCCCGGTATCCAGAGCGTGCAGGATCTCAAGGCATTGCTGGATCCGATGTTTGAATGGCTGAACTGGGGTCGGTGGATGGCCGTGGGGGCCTCCGGACTGCTGCTGCTGGCCGCCGCCCTGCAGATCGGCAACGCCATCCGGGTGGCCGCCTTCACCCGCCGCCGCGAGATCGGCATCATGCGACTGGTGGGCGCCTCGCGCACCTACATCATGCTGCCGAGTCTCCTGGAAAGCCTCACCGTCGCCCTCGGCGGCGCAACCCTGGCCTGTGCCACCTTGGCTGCGGTCCAGCAGTTCGCCATCGTCGAAAAGGCTAAACCTGCGCTTCAGGGATTCGCGTGGATCGGGTGGAATAACGTGGGGATCTCGATGCTGGGGGTTGTGGTGGTCGCCATCGCGCTCTCTATGATTCCGACGTTGGTTGCGACCCGGAGGTTCTTGAAGGTCTGAGTCCTCGGGCGGTCGCACGAATCGGATCCGTAGGGAGTACGAGTGAGTGACATGACCGCCCGTCAGGGAGGCAGCCGGAAGGCGTGGGGAGTCCGTGTGGTCAGCGCCTGCGCTGTCGCGGCACTCCTCGGCGGTCTGGTGGCACCGCACGCGGCCGCCGACGATCTCAGCAGCCTCAAGAATCAAGTCAAAGCGAATCAGGACAGCCAATCGTCGGCCCGGCAAAATGTCGCCGAATCGCAGTCCGCGGTCAATTCTGCGACGGATCGTCTGGAGCAATCTCAGAGCGATTTGATTGCGGCGCAGTCGTCGTTGGCTGACGTTGAGGTTCAATTGGCCGCTGCGCAGGAGAATGATGCTCGCCTGGCAGCAGAATTGAAGCAGGCCCGCGCCGAACTCGAGGCCGCCAAGGAGCGCGTTGCCGCGGCGCAGGCCGACGTCGACGCCCAGGTCAAGCTCATCGGCTCCGCGGCGCGGGAGTCCTTCCAGCAGCAGTCGGATCTGCGGGACCTGTCTGTGGTGTTCGGCTCCCAGACCCCCGCCGAACTGAGCCAGCGCCTGCAATGGAACACCACCATCTTCGACTCCCAGGCGGCGACCAAGAGCCGGCTGGACGCCGTCCGGGACGAGTTGGAGGCCGCGCGCGTTGCGCAGGCCGCGGCGGAGGCCCGGGTTGCCGAGGAGAAGGCGGCTGCGGCGGCGGTCGTCCAGCAGGTGGCGGCACTCAAGCGTCAGGTCGAGCAGCAGCGGGCCGCGGTGGCGAACCTGGTTGCGGCGAACACGCAGGCACGCGCCGCCGCCCAGGGCGAGTTGGACGCCGACGAGTCGGCCTACCGCACGCTGGTGTCCGACGAGGCTCGGCTCCAGGGCGAGATCAAGAGCGAGATCGCCCGGCTGCGGGCCGTGGAGGAGGCGCGGATCGCCGCTGAGAAGGCTGCAGCCCAGAAGGCCGCGGCGCAGAAGGCGGCGGCGGAGGCGGCAGCAGCGTCCAAGCAGACCGCGTCGCAGGCAGCCACAACGTCGTCGCAGGCCGCCACGAGTTCCGCATCGTCGAGTGGCACGGGGAAGGCCGTCTCGGCGAGCGGGTTCATCCGCCCGATCAACGCGAACCCTGGTTCGCCGTTCGGTCGCCGTTTCCATCCGATCCTGAAGTACTGGCGCAACCACAACGGTAACGACTGGGGGGCGAAGACCGGTACGCCGATCTACGCCGCCAAGGCCGGAACCGTGATGAAGGCGGGCCCCAACGGAGGCTTCGGCAACTTCGTGCTGATCGGTCACGGTGACGACTCCAAGGGGCGCTACGTGACCACGGGCTATGCCCACATGTCGAAGGTGGTCGCCAAGGTCGGCCAGCGTGTCGAACAAGGGCAGTTGATCGGATATGTCGGCAGCACCGGGCTGTCCACGACGCCACACCTGCACCTGGAGGTACGTCTGGATGGGACTCCGGTGAACCCGATGCTCTACATCCCCTGATCCTCAGCGGCAAGTGTGTCGGCGCCGTCCGGAGTCTTCCGGGCGGCGCCGACGCATCTGCGGCCCGGCGACGGCCACCGGCGTGAGAAGGGCCGACCGATATGCTGGGGCGGCGGCGACCAGTCAGGGGGTCGCCACTCGCGGGAGGAAGTGAACGTCGCCATGCCACGACCCCAGGGGCGCGTGCTCGTCGCGCAGAACAAGAAGGCGCGCTACAACTACCACCTCGGTGACACCGTCGAGGCGGGAATCGTCTTGCTCGGTACCGAGGTGAAGTCGCTGCGAGCCGGGCGGGCCTCGCTCGCCGACGGGTTCGCCACGATCGACGACGGGGAGGTGTGGTTGCGCGGGGTGAACATCCCGGAGTACAAGTTCGGGACCAACATCAACCATGCGGTCGTGCGCAATCGCAAACTCCTGCTGCACCGACGGCAGATCGACAAGCTGGAACGTGAGATCGGCAACTCCGGTCGCACGTTGGTGCCCTTGTCGATCTACTTCTCCGATGGCTACGCGAAGGTGGAGTTGGCGGTCGGTACCGGCAAGAAGGACTGGGACAAGCGCCAGACCATCGCCGAGCGGGACGCCAATCGTGAGGCGCAACGCGCCTTGGCGACGCGGAACAAGGGACGCCACTGAAATGCGGCGGCTGCTGCCGCGACTCCTGATCGCCACGCTGCTGCTGATGTGCTCGGCCCTGGTGATGCCCACGCGGGCCTTCGCCGCAGCCGACTCCTACGACTCCTACGACGTCGTCTACGCGGTCGATGCCTCGGGGAACCTGCGCGTCCGGGAGACGTGGGTGCTGAGGTTCGGGTCCAGTTCGGGCAGGCACGGGTTCGACCGGTACCTGGTGACACGCGAGGCCTACGACGATCAGCAGGATCAGCTGTATGAGATCAGCGGAGTGTCGGTGACCAGCCCCGACGCGATCTCCACCGACGTGTCGCGCAGCACCACCTCCGAGGAGGACGGCCGCCTGGAGTCCACGCGGATTCGCATCGGAAGCGCCAGCCAGACGATCACAGCCGATACCGCCACCTACGTCATCTCCTACAGCGTCCGGGGCGCGCTGCGCACCGGGGCCGGGAACCTGCCGGAGCTCTACTGGGACGCCACGGGGTCGGGGATGGGGACGATCTCGCATGCGACGGTGTCCGTGACGGTGCCCGACACGGTGGTGGGCACGCGCTGCTACTCGGGCCCGCCTCGCTCCACCACCGCGTGCACCTCCTCCCGTTCCGAGGGCGCGACGGCCTCCTTCACCCAGGACCGGATCCCGTCAGGATCCCTGCTGACCATCGCGACTCAGATGCCCGCGGGCGCGGTCGCCGACGCCGCTCCTCTCCTGGTCGAGCGGGCCGACGCGGGGAACGCCCGCGTGGCCGCACTCGTGACGGGTGCCTCGGTGGCAGGGACGGTGGGCGTCCCCCTCCTCGGGTGGCTGTGGTACCGACGACGGGGTCATGATGAGCGCTTCGAAGGAGTGCCCCCCGGGACGGTTCCTCTGACCGGGCAGCCTTCCCGTGTCGTCCGCAACGATCCTCGGATCCAGATCCCCGTGGCCTTCTCGCCACCCAAACTCCCCGTGGCCTATGCGGGGTTTCTCGTGGACGGCCGCTATGGGGTGGAACACCTCACTGCGACCGTCGTCGGGCTGGCCACCTCGGGAGCCATCCGCCTGGACAGCCAGTACGGGGCGACGGCGACGCTGGTGAACGCCGACCGCGCTCAGGATGCCCCGAGCAAGCTGGTGCTCGCTGACCTGTTCGCGCGCGGTGCATCGATCGACCTGGGCGCGGCCAGCCAACTCGTCGACACCTCGCAGCGCCTCGCCGAGCAGGAGGAGAGCGTCGCGATGAGCAACGGTTGGTTCCGGCGCCTCGTACGCGGACGCAAGACTGCAGGTGGCCTGTCCTTCGCCTGGGTGGGAGCTCTCGTGATGTTCGGCTGGCTCGGTGCTCCGCTGCTGGCCTTCGCCATGGTGCTGCTGCCCGTGACGGTCGCGGCCGTGGTCACCTTGATCGTGGTGCGGATGAAGATGGCCAAGGGGCAGCGCACCGCGGTTGGTCGTGCGTGGACCGATCAGGTGGAAGGGTTCCGCCTGTACCTCACCACGGCGGAGGCCGACCAGCTCCGCTTCGAGGAGGGGGAGGACATCTTCAGCAAGTATCTCCCCTGGGCAGTGCTCTTCGGTGAGGCCGACCGCTGGGTCCGGGTGTGCGAGCAGGCCATCGAGCTGGGCCGGATCCCGATGCCGAGTGGGGCCTGGTATGGCGCGGGAGGCTGGAACCCCACCCTGATGATGATGAACCTCAACGCGTTGTCCACGTCGGTGCATTCCGGCGCGGCCCCGGCCTCGTCCGGGCCGGGCTTCTCCAGCGACACCGGCTTCGGCGGTGGGTCCGCGTTCAGCGGCGGCGGCGGGTTCTCCGGCGGCGGTGGCGGAGGCGGTGGTGGGGGCAGCTGGTAGCCGCCCCCACGCGGCCAGTATCAGGCGACGCCGACGAGGTCGCAGACGAACACGAGGGTCTCGTTGGGCTTGATCACGCCGGCGGCACCACGCGCCCCGTACCCGAGATGCGGCGGGATGGTGATGCGGCGGCGGCCGCCGACCTTCATCCCGACGATGCCGTCATCCCAGCCGCGGATGACCTGCCCGGCGCCGAGCGGAAACACGAGCGCTTGGCCGCGGTTGTAGCTGGCGTCGAACTCTGCACCGGTGGACCAGGCGACGCCGACGTAGTCGACAGCCACTTGCTTGCCGGGGACGGCCTCGGGGCCGGTACCGACCACCTCGTCCTCGATGATCAACTCGACGGGTGGTTCCGTCGCGGGGATTTCTACTGTGGGCTTATCCATACTGCAACCCTAGGGGCAGGGGTGGGTTGAGGGTTGCGCCCGATGGGGTGGCACGGGTCGGGAGGGGCACACTGGGGCCATGCCGATGGATCCCCGGACCTCCCTCTCCCTGCGCGTGGGTGACGCCGACCGCGCCCGCGCCGAGGCGGTACTGCAGGAGGCCTACAGCGTCGGCCGCCTGGACGAACGTGAACTCGATGTGCGCCTCGGCATGGCGATGCGGGCCCGCACTCGGCAGGAACTGTCGGCGGCGCTGTCTGGACTCCCACTGCAGATCAGCAGGCCCGCCTTGCTGAACCGCTCCGCGGCCTCCCCGGATTCGACCCTGCTGGGGTCGTTGGCGCATGGCAGCGCGGTGTTCACGTGGTTCGTCGGGCCGCTCATCTGTTACGGCGTGTCGACTCCCGGCACCCCAGGGCGACGCGAATCGGCCCGGGCGTTCAACTTTCAGCTCACCGCCGGGTTGGTGATCCTCGTGACCATGGTGGCCGCCGTCATGCTGCCCTGGCAGGTCTTCGCACCCGTGCTGATGCTTGAGGTCGTCGGCTGGCTGCTCCTCACCGTCGCGAGTTCGGCACGGGCTCTGGCCGGCAAGCCGCTCCGCTACCCGGTGATCGGTTTCCTGCCCCAGGAAGGATCGGTGCCGCGAAGGCGCTGAGTCGTCGTCTGGGGCGCGGATCGCGTAGACTGGGCCGTCCCGGCACGCCGGGGCACAACTAAACAGGGGGGTGACTGGTTTCGACTCGGGACGGTAGTCCCAGGAGAAGCGGGCCGAGGATCCCAGAACATCTCGTTAACGAAGCTGGGGAACCAATAACTGCCGACAACAATCGCGCAGACTTCGCTCTCGCTGCCTGATCAGTGATCGAAGGGTCAGCCCGGGTGTAGCCTTCCGCCCGGTTACTGGCCTCATCTAGGAGGCTTGCTGGTTAGCTGACGCCTTGGCGGCTAACCGGGACTTCACCAGGGCTGGGCCTGTCCGCGACGTGCCGATGACGAGCGCGGGGGCCGAGTAGAACGACACCATCGGCTGCGCCCGGAGAAGACCTGGGTCGCCTCGTGAGGACGCGGGTTCAATTCCCGCCACCTCCACCCCTTGCGACGTGCGTGCGCGGTACCCGTTCTGGGTGCCGCGCACGTCGTGCGTCCAGGGGCTGGCAGGATGGGGACGTGGATCCCCAGCGCAATGCCGTGCCCCTGGTGCCGGGAACACTGCTGGTGGCCAGCGTGGACCTGAGCGACGGCGTCTTCGACGGCTCCGTCGTGCTGCTGCTCGACGTGGACGCCTCGGGCGCTTTGGGCGTGGTGCTCAACGAGGTCAGTGACCTACCGTTGAGCGCCGTCCTGCCCGGCTGGGAGCCGTTGACCACGTGGCCCCACCACCTCTTCGACGGAGGGCCCGTGTCCCAAGAGGGAGCCATCTGCCTGGCCACCCCCACGCACCCTTCCGAGGAGCCGCCCGGTTGGCGTCCGCTGTTCGACCGGGTGGGGCTGCTGCACCTCGATACCCCCGTCGAACTGGTGGAGGGCGCCTATTCGGCGCTGCGGATCTTCGCCGGCTACGCGGGCTGGGCCCCTGACCAACTCCAAGGCGAGGTGGAGCGCGGGGCCTGGGTGCCGGTCCGGTTGCATCCCGGGGACGTGTTCGACTCCGATCCGGCGACGCTGTGGCGTCGCGTCCTAGGGCGCCAGGGTGGCGAACTAGGCTGGTTGGCGACGTGGACGCCCACGCCCGAACTGAACTGAGGAGGACCGGTGAGCCCCGTGAGCGCAGGCCGGATTCTGGTAGTCGACGATGACACCGCCCTGGCCGAGATGCTGCAGATCGTGCTGCAGGCATCCGGATTCGACACCCACTGGGTGGGGCGCGGGGACGAGGCGCTCGCCGAGTTTCGCCGCACCAAGCCCGATCTCGTACTGCTGGATCTGATGCTGCCCGGCCGAGATGGGGTCGACGTGTGCCGCGATCTGCGCGCCGAGTCCGACGTGCCGATCGTCATGCTGACCGCGAAATCCGACACCCTCGACGTGGTCGCCGGGCTGGAGGCCGGGGCCGACGACTACGTACCCAAGCCGTTCAAGACCCAGGAGCTGCTGGCCCGAGTCAAGACCCGGCTGCGCCGCAGCGCCCGCCCCGACGAGGACCCCTCGACGCTGCGCATCGGCGACATCGTCATCGACGTCGACGCCCACACCGTGCACCGCAGCGGCGAACCGCTCTCCTTGACCCCGCTCGAATTCGACCTCCTCCTGGCGCTGGCCCGCAAGCCACGGCAGGCGTTCACCCGGGAACTGCTGCTGCAGGAGGTCTGGGGCTACCGGCATCCCGGCGACACCCGCCTGGTCAACGTCCACGTTCAGCGGCTGCGCAGCAAGATCGAGGCCGATCCCGAACACCCGGAGATCATCGTCACGGTGCGGGGGATCGGCTACCGAGCCGGGACCCCGACCTCGCCGTGAGCCGGCTGGGCCGACTGCTGGGCGCCCCGAGGCGGTGGTGGTCCCGGTCCCTGTCGATCCGCGTCGTCACCAGCAGCGTC
Organism: Propioniciclava sp.; assembly: GCF_036744435.1. Taxonomy (NCBI): domain Bacteria; kingdom Bacillati; phylum Actinomycetota; class Actinomycetes; order Propionibacteriales; family Propionibacteriaceae; genus Propioniciclava; species Propioniciclava sp. The sequence continues at coordinate 12,415 of NZ_DAIOIA010000039.1, forward strand.
GCCGCCGCCCTCATCGTGTTCGGCGCGACCGGCTGGCTGCTGGTCAGCACGTCGTCGCGCGGCATCCTGGAAGCGAAGACCCGCCAGTCCGTCTCCGAGGCGTCGGCCGTGCTGGCGAGCATGCAAAGCGGTCTGCGCGACGCCGACCTGCGCACCTCCTCGGTGAACGAACGCCTCACCGAACTGGCGCGCGATGTCGCCAACCGCGGCAGCGTCGGAAACCAGTACGAAGTAGTGATCAGCGGCCCCGTATCCGACATCACCTCCGCCGGGGTCTCCGTCGCCTCGGTGCCCGAGTCGATCCGGACGGCGGTGCGCGAAGGCGGCCAGGACCTCTACACGACGCCCACCGCGATCGTGTTCACCGATGGCCGGGAAACCAAGCCGGGGCTCGTGGTGGGCGGCGCGTTGCTCGCCTCCGGAAGCGGCCGCTATCCCGTCTTCTTCGTCTTCGGCATGGAACAGGAACAACAGACCCTCGCGGTCGTCCTGCAGGCGTCCCTGGCCGCGGCCGTCGTGTTCGTCCCGCTCATCACCGCCATCATGTATCTGATCTCGTTGCAGGCGCTGCGGCCGATCCGCGCCGCGCGGGAAGCGTCCGAGCGCATCGCGGCGGGTAATCTCGACGAGCGCATGACCATCAGCGGCACCGACGACCTGGCGGGGCTCGGCCGGTCGATGAACCACATGGCCGACGAACTGGGCCGCAAGATCCAGCAGCTCGAGAACCTGTCCCTGGTCCAGCGGCAGTTCGTCTCCGATGTCAGCCACGAACTGCGCACCCCGCTGACCACGGTGCGGATGGCCGACGACCTCCTCCACGACGCCCGGGCGACCTTCGACCCGGTTACGGCCCGGGCCGCGGAACTGCTGCACCGCGAACTCGACCGCTTCGAGTCGCTGTTGACCGAACTGCTGGAGATCAGCCGCTTCGACGCGGGCGCAGCCGAGCTTCAGGTCGACGACGTCGACATGGTGGAGTTGGTGACCACCGAGGTCCGCGCCCAAGACGCCCTCGCCGACTCCTACCGCACCGCGGTGCTGATCGACGTCCCCGCCGAAGCGCGGATCAAGGCCGACCCTCGCCGCGTCCGCCGCATCATCAGCAACCTCGTCTCCAACGCCATCGAGCACGGCGAAGGCAACGACGTCGTGGTGCGTGTCCGTGTTGGCGAGGATGCCGTCGCCGTCACGGTTCGCGACCACGGGGTCGGCTTCTCCGCGGTCCAGGCCCACCAGGTGTTCCAGCGGTTCTGGCGGGCCGACCCCTCGCGGCAGCGCACCGTCGGGGGATCCGGGCTCGGACTGTCGATCGCCTTGGAGGACGCCCAACTGCACGGCGGCTGGCTCAACGCCTGGGGACGAGCCGGTCACGGCGCTCAGTTCCGGCTCACGCTGCCGCTGGCACCCGGCCAGCCGCTGTCGGGCTCTCCACTCTCGGCGGTCCCCGAAGATGTGGAGGGCACATGGCAAAAGTCGTGAGCGTGCTGATGCTGGCGGTGTGCCTCCTGCTCAGTGGGTGCAGCGGGGTCCCGACCTCGGGGCCGGTGGAGCGGGTCTCGGCGGATCCGGGGCACTTCAACTCCGGGGTCGAGATCGCCCCGGCCCCGCCAGGACCGAACGCGTCCCCGGTCGAGGTGGTCGAGGGGTTCCTGCACGCCCAGGCGTCCTGGCAGCCCCAATACGAGGTTGCCCGCGCCTACCTGACCGCTGAGGCGTCCCAGCGCTGGCGTCCCGAGGCGGGGGTCCGGGTCTATGCCGAGGGCAACCCGGTGGTCGCCACCGACACCAGCGCCACGCTGCGTGCGCCCCTGGTGGGCACGGTGGACGCCGCCGGCGCCTATCGGCAGTCGACCGGCTCCCTCGACCAGGACTTCGGCCTGGTCAAGGATGCGGCGGGCCACTGGCGGATCAGCAACCCTCCCGAGGGGCTCACCATCTCCGAGTACCTGTTTGCCAGTGCCTTCTCCCGGGTCATTCCCTACTTCTTCGAGCCCGGGGGGCGGTGGCTGGTTCCCGACCCCCGCTACTTCCCCCGCGGCTCCCAGGCGTACGACGGCGCAGTCCGGGCGCTGCTGGAGGGGCCCACCGACTGGTTGGAGCCCGCCGTCCAGGCGACGACGGTGAGGGCCAGCCTGGCTGGGGTCACGGTGTCCTCGGCCGGGGTGGCGGCCATCACGCTGCGCGGCACCGGTCCCGAACCTGACGCGGCCGCGCGCATCGCCTTGCTCACGCAGCTCACGCGTACCTTCGGGCAGTTCGAGACGGTGACCGCGGTCGAGGTGATGTGGGAGGGGGCCGCCGAGGCCTGGACCGTCGCCCCGTACGGCCGCACCATCCCGGTCGGAGCATTCCCTGACTCCGATCCCGCCCCGCGCCAAGGCAGCAGGCAGCTCTTCGCGGTGACCGATGGCGTCCTCGTCCGCGCCATGGAGGGCGGAGGCGGCAACGCCAACCTGGTGGTCGCCCCGGGCATCACGACGGCCGTCACGGCCGCGGTGCGATCCGACGCGGTCTCGGCCGCCGCCGTGACGCAGGACCGCACCGCGGTGGTCGTCGGCCCCCTGTCGGAGAACTCCTCGCAGACCGTCTTGACCGGGGTGGGACTGCGGCGTCCCGACTTCGACCGGCAAGGCCTGCTGTGGGTCAACGATGACCAGGGCGACTGGTGGCTCCAGGATGCGACTGGCGCCTGGCGCCAACTGGACACGTCGGCGTTCGGCGAGGGAACGATCGAGACCTTCAGAATCGCTCCCGACGGCATCCGGGTCGCGATCATCGTCCAGCGCCCCTCCGGGGAGCACGTGCTCGGCGTGGCACGGATCGATCGCACCGACGACGTGGCGGTGCGCTCCTGGCGGGAACTGAGCGTGGCGACCACGTCGGTGGCCTCGACCTCCGTGATCGATGTCGGGTGGCGAACCGCTGACTCGCTGCTGGCGCTGGTGGGGGAGGGACGCACCACCCAGGTATTCGCGATCGCCCAAGACGGTGCCAGCATCGCGGCCATCGGACCGACCGCGGTGGCGGACCCCGAGGAGCTTGCCGTGGCGCCCGGCGTGCCCGCCATGGTGCGGACGACCGGCGGCGACGTCTGGCGGTACAACAGCGACTTCCGCTGGTCGCTGCATCTGACCGGAGCCTCGAGCGTGCTGTACCCCGGCTGACGCGGTCCGCCTAACGTCCTCGCATGGAGGACATCAAGCGCTCATCCCCCTCCCGTTCGGCGGTGCTGCAGGCGGCGGCCTGCCTGCTGCTGGGCGCCACCTGTCCTGGGTGCGGTCGTCCCGCCGCCCGGCTATGCCCCGCGTGTCTCCTCGCCTGGGGGCAGGTCGCGCCGCAGCGGGTTGAGGAGGGTCTGGGTGGGGGAGCGCCCCCGGGTGCGCGGGTGTGGGCCGCCGTCCCTTATCGAGAACCCTGGCGGGCCTGCCTGATCGCGCTCAAGGAGCGGGGCTCCTGGTGGCTGGCTCGTCCGCTGGGCGATGCCCTGGCCCTGACCGTCGCGCACGCCGCTCCCCACCTGAGGACTGGTGTTCATCTCGTTCCCGTGCCCTCCACTCCGGCGGCGGTTCGGGAGCGAGGCTGGGACACCACCCGCGGTCTCGCGCGGGCGGCGGCACGGGCGCTGCGGGTCTCCGGGGTGCCCGTCCAGGTCGCCGTCGGACTGCGGCACCGACGCTCCGTGCGGGATCAGGCGGGGCTCGGCGCGCGGGGCCGTTCGGCCAACCTTGAGGGGGCCTTCGTGGCCCCGGCGGCGTGGGCGGGGCGTGCCGTGGTGGTGGTGGACGACCTGGTCACGACCGGCGCCTCGGTTCGGGAGGCGGTGCGGGCCCTGCGGGAGGTCGGCGCGTTGGTCGTGGGGTGCGCTGCGGTGGCCCACACTCCGCGTCGCGCTGCGCAGTGACCTGCGCCGAGTCGCACGTGCGCCGACGTCGGGGGGGCGGGGCACCTGAGGCCGGGAGGACCGAGCGGTGGCGGGCGGGCCGCGTGCCTCCGAGACGGGACGAGGGCCGGGGTTCCTGAATGGAACCCCGGCCCTCGTCCGGATCGGTGCACTAGATGGCGGCGACGCCCAGTTCCCCGGTGCGAACCCGGACGACCGTGTCGACCGGCGTGACCCACACCTTGCCGTCCCCGACCTGACCCGTGCGGGCCGCGTCGGAGATGATCGTGAGCAGAGACTCGGCCTCGGAATCCTCGCAGAGGATCTCGAGCTTGACCTTGAGGATGAAGTCCACCGTGATGGCCTCGCCGCGGTACATCTCGCGGTGGCCCCGCTGGCGGGCGTACCCGGAGACCTCGGAGACGGTCATCCCCTTGACGCCATACCGGATGAGGGCCAGCTGAACGTCGTCGAGGCTTACGGGCTGGATGATGGCTGTGACGAGCTTCACTTCGTCGCCTCCTTGCTGAGTTCGGATTCGGGGAGTTCTGCCGGATCGACCAGCAGGCTACGGCGAACGCCGCCCAGGGCCGAGTAGTAGACCGGGGACAGGTCGTAGCCGACCTCGGAGTGCTCGGCGATGTCGATGCCGCCCAGTTCGACCGCGGTGCTGACCCGGAAGCCGATCGTCTTCTTGATGGCGTAGCCGATCAGGAGGGTCACCACGAACGAGTACACCAGGACGATGGCTGCTCCGGCGAACTGGCGCAGCAGCTGATCGAACCCGCCGCCGTAGAACAGGCCCGCGACACCGGCGGGGGATCCCGGATCGGCGAGGAGGCCGATCAGCAGGGTGCCGACCAGGCCACCGACGAGGTGGACGCCGACGACGTCGAGCGAGTCGTCGTAGCCGAGCTTGTTCTTCAGCCCAATGGCGTAGGCGCAGGCCACGCCAGCGAGGATGCCGATGACGAGTGCGCCCAGCGGGCTGACCGAGCCAGCGGCCGGGGTGATGCCGACGAGGCCGGCCACGATGCCCGAGGCGGCACCCAGCGACGTCGGGTGGCCGTAGCGGATCTTCTCCACCGCCAGCCAGGCGAGCATGGCTGCGGCGGTCGCGGCGAGGGTGTTGACCCAGGCGACGGCGGCGGTGGTGGTGGCGCCGAGAGCGGAGCCGGCGTTGAAGCCGAACCAGCCGAACCACAGCAGGGCGGCACCCAGCATGACCAGCGTCATGTTGTGGGGACGCATCGGACGGACGCCGAACTCGAGGCGCTTGCCGACCACGATGGCCAGGGCCAGCGCTGCGGCACCGGCGTTGATGTGGATGGCGGTGCCACCGGCGAAGTCGATCGCCTGGATGCTGTTGGCGATGAAGCCGCCGAACTCGGCGGTCGTGCCATCGAAGGCGAAGACCCAGTGGGCGGCCGGGAAGTAGACCAGGGTGGCCCACAGGATCGTGAAGACGACCCAGCCGGAGAAGGTGGCCCGATCGGCGATCGCACCGGAGACCAGCGCCACCGCGATGATTGCGAAGCAGGCCTGGAACGCGACGAAGGCCAGCGCCGGGACGGTCCCGACCACGGCGTCCTCGCTCATGAGGCTGGTCAGGCCTGCGAACTCGAGCGGGTTGCCCACGACGCCGCCGACGCTGTTGCCGAAGGCCATCGAGTAGCCGTACAGGACCCAGAGCACACCGACGGTGCCCATGGTGATGAAGTTCATCATGAGCATGTTCAGCACGCCCTTGGCGCGGACCATGCCCCCGTAGAAGAACGCGAGACCGGGGGTCATCAACAGCACGAGAGCCGCGCTGGTCAGGACCCAGGCGGTATCGCCCGCACTGATTTCGTAAGTCATGGTGACGAGATTCGCGGACCAGTGTTGCGTCACGATGAGCGCCATGTTCCAGGAGTGTTACCCGAGGTTACGTTCGTGTTGTCGGGCCTGCGGTGCCGAGGGAGCTACCTCCACGGTCGCGCGTGTGAGACGAGCCGGGTGGACAGCGTGAATGTGGCCCGCGCACGCGCTAGGGTCTGCGCAAGGCACCTGAGTGGGGGACCTGGGACGCATCCCTCCCCTCACGGGGTGCCTCCCTGTAACCCGAACTAGGAGGTTGACATGGACGTCATCGTCACCGGCCGTCGGTGCACCATCTCGGATGATTTCCGGGGCAAGGCGACGGAGCGCATTCAAGGCATCGAGCGCTTCCGAGACCGTGTGCAACGCGTCGAGGTGCAGGTATCGGCGACCCAGACCAAGCAACCCGATCAGGCGATGCGCGTCGAGATCACCCTGATCGGGAGGGGACCGGTGATCCGGTCAGAGGCTTCCGCCGATGACAAGTACGTGGCGTTCGAGCATGCGCTGGACAAGATGAAGTCGCAGTTGCGCAAGGCGGCCGATCGCCGCAAGGTGCACCGCGGTCTGCGGGTCGCCGAGACCCTCGAGATCCCGCTGCCGGTCGCTGAGCAGGCGCCCGTGAAGGAGGGGGTCGAGGTGCGTCGGGTGGCCGGGCTGGAGGTCACCGGTGACGGACCCCTCGTCGTGCGCGAGAAGGTGTTCGCCGCGTCGCCGCTCACGCTGGCGCAGGCGCTCGACGAGATGGAGTTGGTCGGTCACGACTTCTTCCTCTACGTGGATGCCGAGACCTCGGCGCCCAGCGTCGTCTACCGCCGCAAGGCGTACGACTACGGCGTGATCCACCTGGACGTCACGCCTCGATGAGGATCCTCGTCGGCCGGGCATCGGGGAGGTCCTGATGCCCGGCCGACTCACGCTCGGGGCCGCCCGCCGCATCGCGCTGGCCGCCCAGGGAGTCGGGCGCCCCCGGCCTCAGCAGGTGACGATGAGGCACGTTCAGGCCGAGATCGACCGGGTGGCCCAGTTCCAGATCGACTCGGTCAACGTCGCGGTGCGCGCTCACTACATGCCGCTGTTCACCCGGCTGGGGTCCTACGACACCGCCCTGCTGCGGCGGGCGGGGGAGGACGACCCGCGGCGGCTGTTCGAGTACTGGGGACATGCCGCAAGCCTGATCGATGCTCGACTTCATCCAGCCTTGCGGTGGCGAATGGGCCGCTTCGAGGCCCGCGGCGGCACCCGCGCGGAGGCGATCCTTCGGGAGCGGCCCGCGCTGCGTGAGGAGATCCTCGCCCAGATGGACGCCGACGGTGCGCTGGGTCCCCGCGCGTTCGCCGGCGACGAAGTCCGTGACCGCAGCCATTGGGGCTGGAACTGGTCGGACGCCAAGCACGTGCTGGAGTATCTGTTCGACATCGGCGAGGTCGCCGTCGCAGGTCGGAACTCGTCCTTCGAGCGGCGCTACGACCGCGCGGAACGAGTCCTGCCGGCCCACGTCCGGGCGGAACCGGAACTCGATCATGCGACGGCCCATGACGTCCTCGTCGGCCGGGCGGCACGGGCACTGGGGGTCGCCGACCTGGAGGCGCTGAGCGCCTACTTCTACCTGAAGAAGGACGCCGTGCGCGCCGCGATCGGACGCCTGGTGGCCCGCGGGGAACTGGAACCGGTCCACGTCGCTGGGCTGGAGGCCCAGCACTGGCTGTGGCATGAGGCGCGGCGACCGCGCTCGTGGCATGCCGCGGCGCTGGTCAGCCCGTTCGATTCCCTGGCCTTCGAGCGCGGGCGCCTGGCGGGACTGTTCGGCACGCACTACCGGATCGAGATCTATGTGCCGCCAGCGCAGCGGCGCTACGGCTACTACGTCTACCTGTTCTTTCTCGGGGACGCCCCTGCCGCCCGGGTGGACCTCAAGGCCGATCGTGGGCGGGGCGTCCTCCGCGTCCGAGCCGCCTGGCTGGAACCGCACGCCGATGCGCAGGAGACGGCCCGGGCGCTGGCCCCCGAACTCCAGGCGATGGCCGGCTGGCTGGGGTTCGGAGAGGTCGCCGTCGACCCGGTCGGGACCCTGGCGGCGGCGCTCGCCGGGCGGGTGTGACCACTCCCGAGCGCTCAACCCCTACGATGGAGGATGGACGCCGAGCCACGGCGTCGGCGACAGGACGACGGAAAGCGCGGAATCGTGGGGCTGTTCGACAAGCTGATGCACCTGGGTGAAGGGCGCACCATCAAGCGTCTTGAGGGGATCGCCAAGCAGGTGAACCTCATCGAACCCGACTTCGAGGCGATGAACGACGACGAACTACGCGGTCAGACCGCAGAGTTCCGGCAGCGGCTCGACAACGGCGAGGACCTGGATCGGCTCCTGCCCGAGGCGTTCGCCACGGTTCGGGAGACGGCCAAGCGGGTCCTGGGCAAGCGGCACTACGACGTCCAGATCATGGGCGGCGCCGCGCTCCACCAGGCCACGATCGCCGAGATGAAGACCGGCGAGGGCAAGACCCTGGTCGCGACGCTTCCCAGCTACCTCAACGCGTTGACCGGGAAGGGCGTGCACGTCGTCACCGTCAACGACTACCTCGCCAAGTACCAGTCCGACCAGATGGGCCGCATCCACCACTTCCTGGGGCTGGACACCGGCGTCATCCTGCAGCACATGACCCCCGCCGAACGCCGTGTCGCCTACGGTGCCGACATCACCTACGGAACCAACAACGAGTTCGGCTTCGACTTCCTGCGCGACAACATGGCACTGTCGCTGGAGGACTGCGTGCAGCGCGGCCACCACTACGCGATCGTGGATGAGGTTGACTCGATCCTGGTTGACGAGGCCCGCACGCCGCTGATCATCTCCGGTCCCGCCGAAGACAATCACCGCTGGTACCCGGTGTTCGCCAGGCTGGTCACCAAGATGATCCGCGACACCCACTACGAGGTGGATGAGAAGAAGAAGACGGTCTCCGTCCTGGAGCCGGGCATCGCGCTGGTGGAGGACCGACTCGGCATCGAGAACCTCTATGAGTCGGCCAATACGCCGCTGATCAGCTACCTGAACAATGCCGTCCGCGCCAAGGAACTGTTCAAGCGCGACAAGGACTACATGGTCACCGGCGAGGGCGAGGTCGTCATCGTCGACGAGTTCACCGGCCGGACGCTCGCGGGTCGCCGCTACTCCGAGGGGCTGCACCAGGCGCTGGAGGCCAAGGAGAACGTGCAGATCAAGGAGGAGTTCCAGACGCTGGCCACCATCACGCTGCAGAACTACTTCCGCATGTACGACAAGCTCGCCGGCATGACCGGCACGGCCAAGACCGAAGAGAGCGAGTTCCAGAAGATCTACGGCCTGGGCGTCCTCCCGATCGCCACCAACAAGCCGATGATCCGCGCCGATCAGCCCGACCTGATCTACCGCACCGAGAGCGCCAAGTTCGACGCCATCGTCGCCGACGTGGTGGAGCGGCACGCCGCCGGGCAGCCGGTGCTGCTGGGGACCGCGTCCGTGGCCAAGTCCGAGCTGCTGAGCCAGCGCCTGGTGCGGTCGGGGGTGAAGCACGAGGTGCTCAACGCCAAGAATCACGCGCGTGAGGCGGCCATCATCGCCGAGGCCGGACGCAAGGGCGCCGTCACCGTGGCCACGAACATGGCGGGTCGCGGCACCGACATCATCCTCGGCGGCAACGCCGAGTTCCTGGCGGATGCCCAGGTGCGGGACCAGGGCTTCGACCCCCAGGAGACCCCGGGCGAATACGAGGCCGCGTGGGCGTCGGTGTACCCCGACCTCGAGGGGCTGGCCGAGGACGAGCATGCCGAGATCGTCGAACTGGGCGGCCTCTACGTCGTCGGCTCGGAGCGGCACGAGAGCCGACGGATCGACAACCAGCTCCGAGGCCGGTCGGGCCGTCAGGGCGACCCGGGCGAGTCCCGGTTCTACCTGTCCCTGGAAGACGACCTGATGAGGTTGTTCAAGGCAGACCTGATCGATCGCGTGCTGACGATCCTCAACGTCCCTGACGACGTGCCGATCGAGAACAAGCAGGTGACCAACTCGGTGGCCAGCGCGCAGGAGATGGTGGAGAGCCAGAACTTCGAGATGCGCAAGAACGTCTTGAAGTACGACGACGTCATGAACCGGCAGCGGCACACCATCTACGGGGATCGCCGTCGTGTGTTGGAGGGGGAGAACGTCGACGGCCAGTTGCGTTCGGCGACGGCACGGGTCGTCGAGCAGGTGGTCCGGCAGCACACGGAGGGGTTCAACGAGGACTGGGATCTCGAGGCGTTGTGGGCCCAGCTCAAGACGCTCTACCCGGTGGGCCTCGACCTGGCCGACTACGAGGAGACCCAACTCACTCCCGAGGAGATGGTCGCAGACTTCGTCGCCGATGCGGACGCGGCCTACGATCACCGCGAGGAGTCGCTGGGCGCCGACGTCATGCGTGAGGTCGAGCGTCGGATCGTGCTGACGGTGCTGGATCGCAAGTGGCGCGAGCACCTCTACGAGATGGATTACCTGCGCGAGGGCATCGGACTGCGCGCCATGGCGCAGCGTGATCCGCTGGTCGAGTACCAGCGCGAGGGCGGCGACATGTTCAACGCCATGATGGACGCCTTCTTGGAGGAGTCCATCGGGTTCCTGTTCAACCTGGAGGTGCAGACCCAGGCCGGCCCGCAGGTCGGGGTCGTCACGGATGCGACCGGCGCGCCGGAGGACATCCCCCGACGCGCCCTGACCTACTCGGGACCCAGCGACGACGGCGGCGTCGAGGTCGACCAGCCCGAGCAGGCCGACGCGCAGGACGCGCCCGCGCAGCAGCCTGCCAACCGCGCGGCGCGACGCGGGAATCGCACCAAGAAGCGCCGCTGAGCCTCAGCGCCGCGGCCGGCGTTCGCCGACCACCGCCACTTCGAATGCCACCGCGCGCCACCGGCCGCGGTGGCATTCCAATCGTGTGGCCAGGGCCCACGTCCCCGTGCCAGTGCTCACGTGAGCCGTTGACTCGATGACGCCGGGCCGGGGCGCCTGGCACCGGACGCCACCCACCCGCGCCCCCGGATGCTGCGCGGCCAAGCCGTGCACCACCGCAGCGGGTCGCGGGTCCAGCAGCGGCAGGAGTTGCGTCAGCGGGCGTCTCCCGATCAGGGCCTCAGCCACGACTCGATAGAAGCCTGCCGCGACCCGGTGGAGTGCCGGGTCGGGGGCCTCCGGGCCGGGGGCTGCCACCTCGTCGGCCGGGTCCTGCGGTGTGGGGGCGATGACCAGGAACGGGGGGATGCTGAGCCGGTTCAGGGGCGGGCGGGTGCTCATGCGCCTGAGTGTGGTGGCCCGCTGCTCGCGACGCCAATGATCGGCGACCGGCCTGTGGACGCTGACATGGGATGCTGGTCCCATGCTTGTCTTCGTCCCCCTCGATCCGACGGGCCTCGCGCAATGGGCGCGCGTCGGCAGCCGCGATGTGACGGGGTTCGCCGCCACCCCGTCCTTCCTGGAGACCTTCGAGTTGCCCGCGGCGGACTCGGAAGACGCCGATCTCACACTGCTGGAACTGGCGGGGATGGAGGGGCTGCTGTCCCACGGCGTCCGGCTGATCGCGGTCGGCCCGATCGACGCGGTCGGGATCGAGCCGGCAGAGTTCGGGGCGGTCGCGGCCGATGCAGTCGCCTGGACGCGCATTGAGAGCATCTTCACCGATGACGCTGACGGGGCACGTCAGGCGTCCCGGGTGCGTGCGCTGCTCGCGGACGCGTCGCTGGCTGAGGCGTGGGACGCCGAGGAGACCACCGAGCTGCTGCGCACCACCGAACTGTTGTGGCACGGCCCCACCGAATGGGAAAGCCTGGTCTGAGGGGTGGTGCGTTGGCGGCGCCATCAGCGTGAGGCGCTGGACGCCATCTTCGCCCGGGACGATCACCGTCACTGGGTGGTGCTGCCCCCGGGGGCGGGCAAGACGTTCGTCGGGATCGGCGCGGCCGTGCGTTGGGATCGGCCCGTGGTCGTGTTCGGCCCCAACCTGGCGATCGTCGAGCAATGGCGGCGCGCCTGGGAGGAACTCACGGGGGAGCCCGCCAGCTCCGATCGGACGCTTCCGACGCGGTTCACGGCGCTGACCTATCAGTCCCTGGCCGTGTTCGACGGCGAGTCGGACGCCGACTCACCCCGCGCGCGCCTGCATCCCCACGGGGCCGCCTTGGTGGAGCGACTGCACGATGCGGGCCCCCTCACGATCATCCTGGACGAGTGCCATCACCTGCTGCAGGTGTGGGGCGGGCTGCTCGACGAGATCGTCACCGACTTGCCCGATGCCCG
>NZ_DAIOIA010000040.1:0-20573 GCF_036744435.1 Propioniciclava sp.
TGCTGACGGCGTCCGCGGTGGCGCCGGTCGGGGCCTACCTCACGAGCGTGAGCGTCGAAGGGTTCCGTGGAGTGGGTCAGCCGTCCACGGTGACCGTGACGCCGGGACCGGGCCTGACAGTGGTGACGGGGCGCAACGGTTCGGGGAAGTCCAGCTTCGCAGAGGCGATCGAAGTGACGCTGACCGGCGCCAACCGGCGATGGCAGGGGCGCTCTGCCGCGTGGCTTGAGGGCTGGCGCAACCTCCATCATCCGTCGACATCGCTGGCGGTGGGGCTCGTGATCGAGGGGGAGGCGACGCCGACCGCGATGGCGAAGCGCAGTTGGGACGCGTCCGCGACGAAGGTGGAGGACTGCACCGCCGTCCTGCAGCGTCACGGAGAGCCCGCAACAGGCATGGAGGACCTCGGCTGGGCCGTGCCCCTAGCGACCTATCGACCGTTTCTCTCCTACAACGAACTGGGCGAGGTGCTGACCCAGGAGCCAAAACTCCTGTTCGACGCCCTCTCGGCGATTCTGGGACTGGAGTCGTTGACCGACGGCATCAACCGGGTGAAGAAGGTGGTCAGCGCCCATGCCGCCGCCACCAAGTCGGTGCGGGACAACGCCAAGGGGCTCGCTGCGGAACTCGGCGACCTCACGGATCAGCGGGCGGTGGAGTCGGTGCGTCTGCTGACGTCCCGGACGTGGGATCTGGATCGGCTGGAGCATCTCGCGACCCGTGCCAAGGATCCCGACCCGGACCATGTCGTGCTGCGGTCGCTGGCCCGGCTGAGCGCTCCCTCGCCGGAGGCGGCGAGCGCCGCGGCAGCGGAGGTGCGCGTGGCGGCGGCCAGGCTGGCTGAACTTGGCCCCGACCCCGACGCCGAGCTGGCCCGGCTGCTGAGTGGGGCTCTGCGCTGGCATGCGGAGCATCACGGCGACGCGTGCCCGGTGTGCGGCGTGGGAATCCTCGACGACGACTGGGCGGATCAGGCGTGCGCCACGCTGCATCAGCACGACACCGCCAGCGTCGCGCGGCGCGCCGCCCGGGACGCGTGCGCAGAGGCGGAGAAGCGCGTCCGCGATGTGCTGACGCCCCCGGCGATGGAGATCCCCCACAGTGAACTGGTGGACACCACCTCCCTTCTGGAGGCGTGGGAGCAACTCCGGGCCGAGCCCGTGGACGCCCAGCAGCTCGCTGAGCGCGCCGACGAGTGGGTTCCGGTGGTTGCCGAGCTGACGGCGCAGGTGATCCAGGAGGCCGAGGCGTCGCTCGACCGGCGCGAGGAACAGTGGCGGCCGTTCGCAGGACGCCTCATGACGTGGGTGCAGGATGCTCGCGACGTCGCCTCCAAGGCAGAACTCATGAAGGAGGCCAAGGCCGCCCAAGTCTGGCTGGTGAACCAGGAGACCGTGATTCGCGAGGCGCGGCTGGCGCCGCTGTCCACCCAGGCCGCCCAGATCTGGGAGAAACTCCGCCAAGAAAGCAACGTGACGCTGGAGGGCCTCAAGCTGGTCGGGGCCAACACGCGACGCAAAGTCGACATCGACGTGCGCGTCGACGGAACCGACACGTCGGCGCTCGCGGTGATGAGCCAAGGGGAGCTGAACGCCCTGTCCTTGAGCGTCTTTCTCCCGCGCGCCATGGTCCCCGACAGCCCGTTCCGGTTCCTCGTCATCGACGACCCGGTGCAGGCGATGGACCCCAGCAAGGTCGACGGATTGGCGCGCGTTCTCTCTGAGGTCGCCACGCAACGACAGGTGCTCGTCTTCACCCATGACGACCGCCTCCCTGAGGCTGTGCGCAGGCTGGGGCTCGACGCGACCATCGTGGAGGTCTCGCGCGGCGAAGGATCCGTGGTGACCGTCCGCACGGTGCTCAACCCCGTGCAGCGCAATTGGCTGGATGCGGACGCGCTCCTCAAGGACTCCCACGTGTCGGACGAGGTTGCACGCCGCGTGGTTCCCGGCATCCTCCGGGTGGCGGTCGAGGCCGCCTGCCAACAGATCGTCCGGCGACGCCGTTTGGGGGCTGCTGGGCGCAGCCATGCTGAGGTCGAGGACACCCTGCGGTCGCAGACCAGGCTGTATTCGCTGCTGGCTCTGGCGTTGTTCGACGATGAAACGCGCACCGGCGACGTTCTCGGCACCATGAACAACAAGTTCGGTCGCGAGGCTGCCGACCTCGTGGGGATCCTCAACAAGGGCGCCCACGGGCTGACCACGATGACGCGTGAGAGCCTGCAGGACACCGCGCGTGCGACGCGCAGGTTCCTGCAGAAGTGGCAGGTGTGGGACGCATGAACGACCTGCTCAACCAGGCGGCCCGCCTGCTCGATCTCGTGGACCAGCGCTGGGCCCGGGGCAGCGCGTTGCTGGCGCGTATCGCCTTGGAGGACTGGATCCGGGAGCAGTCTGCGACGCTCGACGCAGACCTGCCGCAGGCCACCATGCGCTCGCAGCTTCTCTGCCTCCCGCAGGTTGTCGGTGCTGAGCTGGCCGCGCGTGCCACCTTCGCTTGGAGTGAGCTGAGCGCCGCGTGCCACCACCACGCCTACGAGCTGTCACCCGCATCGGCGCACCTCACCGCACTACTCGCCGAAGTGACCGCCCTCACGGGCAGCCGTCCACCTCAGGCCTAGTCAGGCTGGCGGGTTAGGAGACGTCACGCGAGGTGGACTCGCGGACGATCAGCCGGGTCGGCAGGACGATGGCGTTCGGCTGGGCGTTGCCGTGGATGGCGTGCAACGCCAAGGTGGCGCCGACGCGGCCCTGCTCGCGGACGGGCTGGGCGAGGGTGGTCAGGCCCACCATGTCGGCGATGGGGTGGTCGTCGACGCCGATGACGGCGATGTCGTCGGGGATCTTCACGCCCGCGCGGCGCAGGACGGTCATCATCGAGGCGGCCATCTCGTCGGAGGTGACGAACACCGCGTCGGGGAAATGGTCGCCTTCCAGCAGCCGTTCGGCGGCCAGGCGTCCGGAGTCGGGGCCGAACGGCACCTTGAGCTGCCAGGTCGGGTCCAGGCCCGCGCGCTCCATGCTGAGTTCGAAGCCGCGGGCACGGTTCTGGGACGCGATGCCCGGGGTGCCGTCGTGGTCGGCGTACGCGGCGTACGCGATGCGGCGGCGTCCGGTGTTGATCAGGTAGTTGACGGCCTTCTGGCCCACGGCCAGGTCGTCGACGCCGACCGACGCGATCCCGTCCACGGCGGTGCCCGCGACGACCACCGGCACGGGCAGCGCGGCCAGCCGTCGGCCCGTCGTGGCACGAGGCATGGGGACGAGCACGACGCCGTCGAACCGGCGCGGCAGATCGGCCGAGCGCAGCATCCGCACCCGCTGCGAGGACGACAACCCCTGCAGCACGGTCAGGTGGGCGTCCTCGTCGGTGAGGATGTCGTGGAGCCCCGCCAGGATCGACCCGAACACCCACCGATCCGACTCCGGCAGGATCACCGCGATGCGCGGGTTGTCGTGGGGACGCCGCCGCGTCCCGCCGCTGGGGGCCAAGTAACCGGTGGAGCGGGCGATGTCGAGGATCTTCGCGCGACGGGGAGCCGACACGCCCGCGGCGCCGCTGAGCGCCCGCGACACGGTGGAGACGGCGACCCCGGCCAGGGCGGCGATCTCGGCCATGCCGACCGGCCCGCTGGCCTCCTCGTCCATGCCGGTGAGCTTATCCATCGCGGCCACCAGTTTGACCCGCCGCGCGCCTCCCGGTGAACTGGTTCACATGACCTCCTCCCCGGCGCCCCCACCGCTGCAGCGCCGAGGAGACCTCCCCACGATGCGTCGCCGCATCGAACTGCTCGCCTTCCTGTTCGCCGTGGTGTCGTTCGCGTTCTGGTTCGGGATGGTCCTCAACGAACCCCACAACGCCTTCCGCATCGACGTGTTCGTCTACCGCGGCGGCGTCGAAGCCATTCAGGCCGGGCGTCCCCTCTACGAGCCGGTGTATGGGCCGCTGTACTTCGTGTACCCGCCGTTCGCGGCGCTGCTGTTCTGGCCGATGGCCTGGCTGAACGACACCCTGCTCAGCGCCGCCATGATCACCCTCAACCTGATGCTGGTCATCTGGACGGTCGGCGTCATCGCCCGCGAGGCCCGCGGCGCGGGCACGATCATCACCCGCGGGGCCGCCGCCTGCCTCGGCATCGGGTTCACCTTCCTGCTGGTGCCGCTCGCCGACACCCTGTGGCTCGGGCAGATCAACATCGTGCTGATGGCGTTGGTGGTCGCCGACCTGATCGCCGCCTCCCGGGGACGCCGCTGGGCGGGCATCGCCATCGGGATCGCCGCCGGCATCAAGCTCACGCCCTTGCTGTTCGTGGTGTTGCTGCTGTGGGGCCGCCGCTGGCGGGCCGCCGCCCTGGCGTCCGGCACCTTTGCGGTGACCGTCCTGCTCGGCTTCCTGCTGCTGCCCCGCGACGCCGTCGATTTTTGGACCGTCGCGCTGCGCGACACCCGCCGCATCGCCCCCTCGGAATGGATCGTCAACCAGTCCTTCGACGGGGTGATCGCCCGGTTCTGGCCCGGCGCCCCCGAGTGGATCTGGCTGATCGGCGCCGCGGTGGTGTGCGGCTGGGCGATCCTGCTGGCCGGACGCCTCATGGCGCGGCAACTCCCGATCCTGGCGGCGGCGGTCGTCGGAACCGCGTCCGCGTTCGCCGCCCCGTTCTCGTGGGAGCACCACTGGATCTGGCTGGTGATCCTGTGCTGGTGGCCGCTGTGCGCCGCCATGGTCGGGTTCGCCAACCGGGACCGCCGCTGGCCGTGGTGGGCGCTCGGGGCGCTCGCGATGATCCTGCTCACCGCCCGCTACGACAACGGCCACGGCATCGCCATCGGGGTGTTCGCGTTCGGCGGGGATGACACCACCTCGTGGTGGACGGTCGCCTACCCGGCCGGGGCGCTCGCCGTCCTGATCGCGATGACGGTCGCCGAGTTCCTCGGGCACCCTCCGCGTCACCCACGGATCGCGGCCGAGGATCCAGTGTGATCCCACGATGACGGGGCCCCTCAGGGTGGGACGACTCCCCAGCCACGTCCCGGATCGCGCACAATGGACGTTGCCCCACCGCTAGGAGTCTCATGATCGTCCACACGTACGCGCTCACCGCGCCGGTGAGCCCGTCCGCAGTCTGGCGGCACTGGGTGGACGTCGACCAGTGGACCGACCACTTCCCCGGATTGGCCTCAGCACGGCTCAACGGTCCCGTCGCGATCGGCGCGGTCGGCCTCATCAAACCTGACCGGGGCCCGCGGTGGTCGTTTCGGATCAGCGCCGTCGACCGCGTCAAGAAGCGGTTCGCGATCGAGCGCAAGGTGCTGTTCGGCGTCGTCCGGCTCGAGTTCGCGCTGGAACGCCCCGAGGAGGCCGAGGAGGCCGAGGACGCCGCCGCCTTCGATCCGCCGCTGCCCGCCTCTCCCGACGCCTGGTCGATGGTCTACACGGTGACCATCACCGGCCCCCTCGCCGTGGTCTACGACCGGTTCGCCGGGCGCCCGATCGCCAAGCAGTTGCCGGACCTGAGCACCAGCGTCGCCGCTGCGTCCCCGATCGACGACTGAGCCGGGCGACGGCGCTCCGGTCGACGCGCAGCGCCGCCGTCGTCGCAGCCCGGCAATCAGCGCGGCACGCCCCACTCTGCGCGGGCATCGCGACGCGTCGCTGATACTCAACCCGACCCGTGCGCACGCCGCCCCGCGTCCAGCCTCAGCGGACGCGGGGCGACGGTGTGTCGCAGAGGGTCAGGCCTCGTAGGGGGCGTAGGGGAGATCGGGGAACGCTCGGGCGACGCCCGCGTTGCGCAACACCCCGCCCTGCACGTTGAGGCCCTTCGCCAGCGCCGGATCGGACGCCAGCGCGCCCTCCCAACCCAGCCCGGCCAGCCGCTGCGCGAACGGCAGCGTCGCGTTGGTGAGCGCCCACGTCGAGGTGTTCGGCACCGCGCCCGGCATGTTCGCCACGCAGTAGAACAACGAGTTGTGGACGGTGAACGTCGGATCGTCATGGGTGGTCGGATGGCTGTCCTCGAAGCAGCCGCCCTGGTCGATGGCGATGTCGACCAGCACCGAGCCAGGCTTCATCTCCGCGACCATCGCGTTCGTGACGAGCTTGGGGGCTTTCTCTCCGGGCAGCAGCACCGAGCCGATCACCAGGTCGGCGTCACGCAGGTGTTCGCGGATCGACATGGCCGTCGAATAGACCCCGGCGACCCGGTTCCCGTACCGCCAAAACGTCTGACGCAGTTTGGCCAGGTCGGTGTCGAGGATCGTCACGTCGGCACCCATGCCCATCGCCACGTTCGCGGCGTTCTGCCCGGCCGTCCCGCCACCCAGAACCACGACCTTCGCGTTGGGGACGCCACCGACGCCGCCCATCAGGACGCCGCGTCCGCCGCCGGCCTTGAGGAGGGCCTGCGACCCCACCGCGGGAGCCAGGCAGCCGGCGACCTCCGACATCGGGTAGAGCAGCGGCAGGAGTCCGTCGGCTGCTTGCACGGTCTCGTAGGCGATGGCGGTGGTGCCGCCCTCGATCAGGGCGTGGGTCAGCGGCTCGTTGGCGGCCAAGTGGAGGTAGGTGAACAGCACCAGGTCCTCACGCAGGAACCCGTACTCGGACGCGATGGGTTCCTTGACCTTCATCACCATGTCGCCCGTCGCCCAGGTTTCCTCGGCGGTAGGAAGAATGGTGGCGCCTGCCGACTGGTAGGCCTCATCGGGCATGGAGGAGCCGACGCCCGCCCCTGCCTGCACGAACACTTCATGCCCAGCCCGCACCAACTCGTTCACGCTCACCGGCGTGATGGCGACGCGATATTCCTGGGTCTTGATCTCTGTGGGAACGGCGATCCGCATGGCGCTGACTGTAGTGACCCCAAAGGTCGCGAAAAATGCGGTCAGACTACGGTCTCGTTACGTCCCACCCGGCTCCCGTCAGGGGTTCAGCCGCCCGACTTGCGACGGAACGTGCGCTTGCCGCCCTGCTGGCCGTGCGGCCCTCCGGACGCCTTCGCCGACGCCCCGCCGCCCGCCGCGCTCCCGTGCTGGGCCGCGCGCTTCGCCTCCAAGGCAGCGCGCATCTGCTCCTTGGGATCCGGCGTGGTCTCGTCTGTGCCCGGCTCGCTCATGCGCACCACTGTCGCACCTGCGTGCCGGGGAGTCCAGGTCACCGCGCGACGGCGGACTCGACTCGGACCCCGGACGACTGCGGGAGGGGGTGGCACCATGTTCCCCATGACCCTCTACAGCGCCGGCATCCTGCCGTACTCCTGTGACGAGGGCGCGCTGCGGGTGTTCATCGTCCACATGGGCGGGCCGTTTTGGGGACACCGCGACCAGGGCGGATGGTCCCTGGCGAAAGGCATGTACGTTCCCGGGGACGAACTCCCCGCGGACGCGGCGCGCCGCGAGTTCGCCGAGGAGGTGGGCGTCCCGGCACCTCCCGGGGATCTGCTCGACCTCGGTGAGGTGCGGCTGAGCTCCGGCAAGCGGGTCCGCGGATACGGGATCGAGGCCCCGCTGGAGTTGGAGTTCGTCTCCAGCAACACCTTCGAGGTCGAGTGGCCGCGTAAGTCCGGCCAGCTTCAGACCTTTCCCGAGGTCGATCGTGCGGGCTGGTTCGATCTGGACAAGGCCCGCACGCGGTTGACGCAGGGGCAGGTGCCGTTCCTGGACCGGTTGAGGGAGTTGCTGGCCGCCAGCGCGTGACACGCCCCGTGGGGCGTCCTGCGACCCGCGCGGGCGGGCACCCCAGGTCGTCACCGGGGAGGGCTACCCTGAAACACCTATGTTCTGTCTCGGCCACCCCCACCGCTCGCACCCCGCCGGGGCCGGCCGGTGAGCCAATCCGCCTTCGACCGGCTCGGACCGGCGTTCCCGCAGCGCGCGCCCTGGGGAACGTCGTCGAAGCTGCGCGCCTGGCAGGCCGCCGCGCTGGAGAAGTACCTCACCGAGGGCCCCCGCGACTTCCTCGCCGTCGCCACCCCCGGTGCCGGCAAGACCACGTTCGCGCTGCGCGTCGCCGTCGAGCTTCTTCAGGCCCGCATCGTGCGGCGCATCGTCGTCGTCGCCCCCACCGAGCACCTCAAAGTGCAATGGGCCGACGCCGCCGCGAAGGTCGGCATCCAGCTCGATCCCGGCACCGGCGGACGCAAACGCGGACGCTCGCGCCAATACGACGGCGTCGCCGTCACGTATGCGGGCGTCGCGGCGGCGATGCTGGCCTACCAGACGATGACGTCCAACTTCGACACCCTCGTCATCCTCGACGAGGTGCACCACGCCGGGGACGCGCTGGCCTGGGGGGACGCCGTGCGCGAGGCCTTCCAGTACGCCACCCGACGGCTCGCCCTGACCGGTACGCCGTTCCGCTCCGACGACAACCCCATCCCATTCATCAGCTACGTGCCCGCCGAGTCGGGTGCGCTGATCTCCCATGCCGACTTCACCTACGGGTATGCGGACGCCCTGCGTGACCATGTCGTGCGTCCGGTCGTGTTCATGAACTACGGCGGCCCGATGCGGTGGCGGACCAAGTCCGGGGACCAGATGGAGGCCAACCTCGGCGAGCTGACCACCAAAGACATCACCGCGCAGGCGTGGCGCACCGCCCTGGATCCGAAGGGGGAGTGGATCGCGGCCGTGCTGGGCGCCGCCGACCGCCGCCTCACCGAGGTGCGCCGCCACATCCCCGACGCGGGGGCGCTGGTGATCGCGTCCAACCAAACCCACGCCCGGGCCTATGCCCGCATGCTCGAATCCATCACCGGTGACAAACCGACCGTGGTGCTCTCCGACGACGCGGGCGCCAGCAAGCGCATCGAGACGTTCTCGGCGTCGGAGGACCGCTGGATGGTGGCGGTGCGCATGGTGTCCGAAGGCGTGGACGTCCCGCGGCTGGCCGTCGGCGTCTACGCCACGGCCACTTCGACGCCGCTGTTCTTCGCCCAAGCGGTCGGGCGCTTCGTGCGGACCCGGCGACGCGGCGAGATCGCGACCGTGTTCCTGCCCACCGTGCCGATCATCCTGGCGCACGCGTCCACCCTCGAACGCCAGCGCGACCACATCCTCGGCAAGAAGCCGGGCGAGGCTGAGGTCGTCGACGTGTGGGAGGAGGCCGAGGCGCTGATCGCGGCCGCCAACCGCAACGACGCAGCCTCCGATGAGCTCATGGGCGCCTACGAGGCGATCGACTCCTCGGCGACGTTCGACCACGTCCTGTTCGAATCCGAGCAGTTCGGCATGCACGCCGTCCCCACCTCCGACGACGAGGCAGAGTTCCTGGGCCTGCCGGGCCTGCTGGAGCCCGAGCAGATCACCCACCTGCTGCGCGAACGCCAACGCCGCCAGATCACCCGCCACGACCGCGCCCAGCGCCGCGAACGCGTCGCCCCCGAGGTGGCCCTGCACCGCGCGCTGGAGGCACGCCGCAAAGAACTCAACACGCTGGTGGCGCAGTACGCGCGCGTCCACGGCGTCCCGCACAGTCACGTCCACGCCGACCTGCGCCGTCAATGCGGGGGACCCTCGCTGGCCCAGGCGACCACCGACCAGGTCGACGCGCGGATCGCGAAGATCCGGGAGTGGAACAACCGCTGATCGTGCGCGAGCGACCTCGTGCGACCCAGCCCGGACGGGGCTTCACGCCGCCCAGGAGCCGCGGGCGTCGGCGTCGAGCGTGGTCGCACGGCAGGCCAGCCACGCCTCGTCCAGGCCAGACACCAGCGTGACGCCCGCGCAGACGCCCAGCACCCATCCCGGGAGCACGCCCGATGCCAGCGCGGCCACGGCCGTCACGCCAAGGACCAATCCGGAGGCCTTGTTGGCGAGGGTGTGCCGGATCGCCCAACGGCTGGTGCGCACCCGGGTGATCAGCGCGGCGGCCAGCCGGACCAGCGTCGCCAGCCCGACGAGCACCCACGGAAGGAGTTCGGCGGGCAACCGGACGCCCACCACGACGGCGACCAGCACGGCGCCGAACAGGACGGTGTCGGCGACGGAGTCGATGCGGGCGCCCCGCGGTCCGGCGGTGCCCTGCGCCCGGGCGACCGGCCCGTCCGCCACATCCGTCAGCAGTGCCATCGTCAGCACCCCGGCCTGGAGGGCCCCGGGCGCCGCGGCCACCGCCAGCGGGATCAGGCACACCGCCAGCACCCCGCGCCCGACCGACAGCACATCCGCCCAGGGCACCGTGGCGAGGGATCGCGGCATGAGGCGACGCTAGCACCGGAGATCGCCGCGGAGTCCGGGTGCGGACGCGGCTGCGAGCGAACGGAACGGACGCCGCGTTACGCGCATGTGTCGCCCGCGGACCAGGTGCGTGAAGGTCGCCGGGAAGCCGTGGCGGGTGCCGCGCACAGGTGACAGGCTCAGCGCATTCAGTCGATGCGGACGGCCTCCAGCCTTCTGCAGGAGACCGCCCTCCCGGCACCAGTCACGATGGATGAGGAGCGGTGCGATGTCCCTCGATACCCGCGATCAGGCCCCCAAGGGAGCCCCTGACGCCCGGCAAGAATCCGACGCCTACCTGGAGAAGCGCTCCCTGAAGTCCGGCTCGGCCGGATGGGTGCTGCTGGCCGGGCTGGGCGTCAGCTACGTCATCTCGGGGGACTACTCCGGCTGGAACGGCGGTCTGGGACAGGGCGGGTTCGGCGGCCTGCTGATCGCCTTCGTGATCATCGCCGTCATGTACTTCTGCATGGTGCTCGGCATGGCCGAACTGTCCTCGGCGCTGCCCGCCGCGGGCGGTGGATACACGTTCGCCCGAGCGGCGCTCGGCCCGTGGGGCGGGTTCGCGACCGGGGCCGCCGTCCTCATCGAGTACACGATCGCCCCGGCCGCCATCGCGACCTTCATCGGCGCCTACGTCGAATCACTACAACTCTTCGGAATCACCGACGGCTGGTGGGTGTACCTGGCCGTGTTCGCGATCTTCGTGGCGATCCACCTCACCGGCGCCGGCGAGGCCCTCAAGACCATGTTCATCATCACCGCCATCGCGCTGGTGGGCCTCGTCGTGTTCGCCATCGCCTCGGTCGGCCTGTTCGACCCGGCCAACCTCACCAACATCCCCGTCAACGAGTCCGCCGCGGGCGCGTCCGCGTTCCTCCCGTTCGGGACGCTGGGCATCTGGGCGGCGCTGCCGTTCGCGATCTGGTTCTTCCTCGCCATCGAGGGCGTCCCGCTCGCCGCCGAGGAGGCCGACAACCCGGCCAAGGACGTGCCCCGCGGCATCATCGTCGCGATGGCCACCCTCGTGGTCACCGGCGCGGTCGTGCTGTTCCTGGCCACCGGCGCGGGGGGCGCCCTGGCGATGTCGACCTCCGGGAACCCGCTCGTGGAGGCGCTTGGCGACTCCGGCTGGGCCGTCGTCGTCAACTACATCGGCCTGGCGGGCCTGATCGCCAGCTTCTTCTCCATCATGTACGCCTACTCCCGCCAGACGTTCGCGTTGTCGCGGGCCGGATACCTGCCCACCAACCTGTCGGTCACCAACAAGCGCAAGGCCCCGGTGCTGGCGATCATCGTCCCCGGCATCATCGGGTTCCTGCTGTCGCTGACCGGTCAGGGCGGCGTCCTGTTGAACATGGCCGTGTTCGGTGCGGCCGTCAGCTACGTGCTCATCATGGTCAGCCACATCGTCCTGCGGGTGAAGCAGCCCGGCCTCAACCGGCCCTACAAGACCCCGGGTGGCATCGTCACCACGTCGATCGCGCTGGTCATCGCCGCGGCGTCCGTCATCGCCACGTTCCTCGTCGACGTGCTCGCCGCCGGGCTCACCTTCGCCGCGTTCGCCGCGATGATGGCCTACTTCGGGCTCTACAGCCGCCACCACCTGGTCGCCAACTCCCCCGATGAGGAGTTCGCCGCCCTGATGTCGGCCGAAGAGGAGGTCGCGTGAGCGTCCGGACGAGGTCGGTCCACGGCACCACCTACCGCTTCGACGGCCTGGTCGACCTGCTCGCCAAAGCCACCCCGAAGCGGTCCGGGGACGAACTCGCCGGATGCGCGGCCACCTCGGCGGCCGAACGGGTCGCCGCCCAGTGGGCGCTCGCCGACGAACCCCTCACCACGTTCCTGAACGAGGAGGTGGTGCCGTACGAGACCGACGAGGTCACCCGGCTCATCCTGGACGGCCACGACGCGGACGCGTTTGCCCCCGTCGCCTCCCTGACCGTCGGGGGGCTGCGGGACTGGCTGCTGGAGGTCGCCACCCGCCCGGACTCTTCGCCCATCCTGACCTCGCTCGCTCCCGGCCTCACCCCCGAGATGGCGGCGGCCGTCAGCAAGCTGATGTCCGTCCAGGACCTGATCTCGGTGTCCCGGGCCGTCGAGGTGACCGCAGCGTTCCGCACCACGCTCGGGCGGTCCGGGACGCTCGCCACCCGGCTGCAGCCCAACCACCCCACCGACGACCTGGCCGGGGTGTCGGCGGCCATCCTCGATGGCTTGTTGATGGGATCGGGGGACGCCGTGGTCGGGATCAACCCGGCCACCGACTCCCCGCAAGCGGCCGCCGACCTACTGACGCTGATCGACGACATCCGCCAGCAGCTCTCCATTCCGATCCAGTCGTGCGTCCTGACCCACGTCACCACCACCATCGGGCTGATCGAGGCGGGCGCCCCCGTCGACCTGCCGTTCCAGTCGATCGCCGGCACGCAGAAGGCCAACGCCGGGTTCGGGGTCACGCTCGACATCCTCCGGGAGGCCGACGAGGCGGCCCGCTCCCTGCACCGGGGCACCGTCGGCGACCAGGTGATGTACTTCGAGACCGGCCAGGGTGCCGCCCTGTCGGCCGAAGGCCACTACGGCGTCGGTGGGCGACCGGTGGACGAGCAGACCCTGGAGGCGCGCGCCTACGGCGTCGCCCGGGCGTTCGACCCGCTGCTGCTCAACACCGTCGTCGGGTTCATCGGACCCGAATACCTCCACGACGGCAAGCAGATCATCCGCGCCGGGCTGGAGGACAACTTCTGCGGCAAGCTGCTCGGCGTCCCGATGGGCGTCGACGTCTGCTACACCAACCACGCCGAGGCCGACGACGACGACATGGAAACCCTGCTCACCCTGCTGGGGGCGGCGGGCACCAACTACGTCATCTGCGTCCCGGGAACCGACGACATCATGCTGGGCTACCAGAGCCTGTCGTTCCACAACGCGCTGGCCGTACGCCGGACGCTGGGCTTGCGTCCCGCACCCGAGTTCGAGGAATGGCTGCTCGGCATGGAGATGGCCGACGCTGCGGGCCACGTGCTGCCCCGCGACCCGCTCGGCTCCCCGCTGAGCCGACTTGTCCTCGGCGGTGCGGCGTGAACGGCACCGCGGTGGGCCGCACCGAGGGCACCGTCGTCGACTTCTGGGCTCCACTGCGCCGCAGCACCCAGGCCCGCATCGGCCTGGGACGCAGCGGCGACGGCCTGCCCACCACAGAACGACTCGCTCTGCGCGAGGCGCTCGCCCTGGCGCGGGACGCCATCACGACCCCGCTGGACATCCCGCTGCTGCGCGACGACCTGGCCGCCGTCGGCGTCCCCGACGTGCACCACGTGACCAGCCAGGCGGCGTCCCGCGACGAGTACGTGCGGCGTCCCGACCTGGGGCGCCTCCCCGCCGACCTCACCGGCCTGCCGCGTGGGCCCTACGACGTCGGGATCGTCGTGGCCGACGGGCTCTCACCCCGCGCCGTGGTCGACCACGGGGCGCTCATGCTCGCCGCTCTGCGCGCCGCACTCCCGGAGGGACTGTCGCTCGCGCCGGTCGTCATCGCGACGAATGCCCGGGTCGCGCTCGGGGACCACCTCGGGGCGGCGATGGGCGTCGAGACGTTGTTCCTGCTGATCGGGGAGCGTCCCGGGCTGTCGGTGGCCGACAGCCTCGGCATCTACATGACCCACCGCCCCGAGCCGGGGCGTGCCGACTCCGAACGCAACTGCATTTCCAACGTTCATCCGCCCGAGGGCAACAGCTACGCGGCGGCCGCGGCCACGGCCGCCCGATTGCTGGGGACGGCACGCGCGCTGGGACGCTCCGGGGTGGACGTCAAGGACATCGGCGCCGACCCCGCCCTGGGGAGTTGATTGCGGCGGGCCGAGCAGACCCCTCGGCGCGCCGGATGGACGACGGTGTGACTCAGAAGAAGGGGAGCGCCAGCGCGAGGATCCCGCCCAGCGCGAGGACGAACCCCACCAGCCCGACGATCACCAGGGGCCGGGTCCGGCGCGGCTTGCGCGCGACGGCTCCGGCGGCGATCGCCAGCACCAGTCCGACGGTCAGCGGGGTGGCGACCAGCGGCCACTCGGCCGGGGTGTGGCCGCGAAGCCACCAGGCCGCCAGCATGACGGCGGTGATGCCGAACCACACCAAGGCCGACTGCAGCAGCGGCCGGGACTCGGTCACCAGCTCAGGGTGGGCGCCCGAGTCGCGAAGCCGCAAGATCATGTGCCCATTCTGACGGGTCGGCTCCCCGTCGGCCGCATCGTGGCACCGGCGCGCCGACGCTAGGGTGAGCGCACACGATGGGAGGCAGACATGCCGGTGTTCGAACGCGACTCGCGCTACCCGTTCCCGCGGGAGGAGGTGTTCGCCTGGCACGCCCGCCCCGGGGCTTTCACCCGGCTCACCCCGCCCGGCATGATCACCGAGATGACTCCGCTCACCAACGGGATCCAGGTGGGATCGACGGCCGATGTGGTGGTCTCACATCCGCTGCTCGCGGGCCTGCTGCCGCACGTCCCGCGGCGCGGCGGATCCGGGCCGGTCGGCGTCCGCTGGCGTCTCGCACACACCGAACTGGAGCCCGGACGCAGGTTCGTCGACGAGCAGGTCCGCGGCCCCTTCGCCTCCTGGCGGCACGAACACCTCTTCGCCGACGGCCCCGCGGGCTCCACGATCATCACCGATCGGATTACCTACCAGCTCCCGGCGACCCTGCCTGGACGCCTCCCGCAAGCCCTCGTCGAGATGCAACTCGACGGGCTGTTCGCCTTTCGTGAGCGGCAACTCCGGGACGACCTGGATCTGCACTCCCGCCTCGCGGGGCCGCCCCGCCGGGTGCTCATCGCCGGGAGCAGCGGCACCATCGGTACCCAGTTGGCCGCGCTGCTCACCAGCGGAGGGCACCACGTCATGCGGCTGGTACGCGGCGGCGTCGCGACGGACGCGGTTCGCTGGGATCCCGCGCGCGGACGGCTCGACCCGGACGCGATCGCCGGAGCCGACGTTGCCATCAACCTCGCCGGGGCTCCGCTCGCCGGGCGCTTCACCCGATCCCATCAGCGGCGCGTCCTCACCTCGCGTGTGGATGCGACGACGACGCTGGCGAGGGCCGTCGCTGCCGCCCGGATCCCCGCCCTCGTGCAGGCTTCGGCGATCGGGCTGTACGGGCCGCGTCGGCCCGGGGAGCTGCTGACCGAGGAGTCGGCGGCGGGGGAGGGGCTCTTAGCCGACGTGGTCACTGCCTGGGAGGGGGCGGCCGCTCCCGCTGTGGCGGCGGGCACCCGGACGGCGTGGATGCGGACGGGGATCGTGCTCACCGAGTCCGGCGGGTCGCTCGCGCCGCAGATCCCGCTGTTCTCCGTCGGTGTCGGTGGACGCATGGCGCCCGCCGACGCATGGCTGAGCTGGATCAGCCTCGACGATGCGGTGCGAGGGTTCGCCCACGTCGCGCTCACCGAGGCGGAGGGCCCGTTCAACCTGGTGGCTCCGCGCCCGGTCACGCAGCGGGTGTTCGCGGAGACGCTCGGCCGGGTCTTGCACCGGCCCGCAGCCGTCCCGACGCCGCCGCTGGCTCCCCGGCTCGTACTCGGCAGGGCTGGCTACGACCAGATGATCGACACCGATCAGCGGGTGTCGTCGGCCCGGCTGGCCGACTCGGGGCTGTGGTTCGCCCAGGGCACCCTCTCCGATGCGCTGCGCCACGCGCTGATGCGCTGAGGCCCCCCGCGCGGGCCGAGGGGCCTCGACGCGGGGAGCACCGTGGTCAGCGTGCGTTCTCGTCGGGCTGATGCACCCCGAAGGTGTTGCCCTCGGTGTCGGTGAAGTAGCCCTGCCACGCCATGCCAGCCAGGGCGTACTTCGGGAGGGCGGTCTCGCCGCCCAGCCGCAGGATCGCCTCCTCGGTGGCGTCGAAGTCGTCGACCTCGACGGTGACCACGAACGCATTCGGGGCGTCGAACTTCGGAGCGGAGGTACCCGTGCGCGGCAGCAGCCCACCGTTGATCCCGGGCGTGCCGTCCTCGCCGGTGACGACACCCCAATAGGGAGTACCGGTCACGTGGGAGTAGTCGACGAACTCCCAACCGAAGACCTCGGCGTAGAAGTTCTTAGCGCGCTCTGCGTCGTCGACCTGAATGTCGAAATGAACCGGACGAGCCATCACAACCTCCTTGGGGTGGGCCCGAAACGGGCCGTTGATCGTGGCGCGAGCCTACCCGCGGGACCCGACAAAAGGCAGGCGTGCTCGCGAGGTCTACTTCTGGCACAGCGACAGCGTCAGGGCCTCGTGCGAGGTCCGGAAACCCATCGTCGTGAAGAACCCCATGACATGGGCGCGGTCCTTGTCCATCGCGACCATCAGGACGCGGGCGCCGCGGCTCTTGGCGTAGTCGGCCAGCCAGGTGAAGACCTCCTTGCCGATGGCGATGCTGTCGGCACCGGCGCGGATCCGGGCTCCGGAGACGAACGCGCGGATGCCGCCACCGCGGGCCATGGTGGTGAGGAACGACAGCTGCAGCGTGCCGATGACACGGTCGGAGTTGTCGATGATGACGAGAAGCGACTGGTTGGGGTCGGAATCGATCCTGTCGAAGGCTGCCCCCAGGTCACTGTCAGACGGGGTCGGGCCGAGGACCTCGTCGCCGATCAGGGTGGTGGTGGCGACGTATTCGGGCGAGGTCGGGTCGTCGGCGAGCAGTCGTTCGATGATCGGAATGTGATCGCGCGTGGCGCGCGCGATCGATGCTCGTTCTAGGACGGCTTGGATCTCCATGCCTTGATTGGACACCCGCTGCCCGCGCGGGGGCAAACGCGGGAACAACGAGGCCCCGCCCCGGCGAACGATGTCGCCGGGGCGGGGCCAGGTGTGTGAGCGAGTGTGAACCCGCGCAGGTCAGTTCGTCGGGCGACCGTAGTAGCCGTTGTCGGAGGGCGGCTGATCTTCGGGACGCTGACCCTGCTCGCCCTGCTGATCCGGGTTGCCGGTGCCCGGCTGATACGGGTTCTGCGGCGTGGACTGACCGTACGGGGCGGAGGCCGCCCCCGGCTGGCCGTAGGGATCGGAGGACGGCGTCTGCTGCCCGTAGGACGCGGGGGGCGCGTACGGATCCGAGGCAGCCCCGGGCTGACCGGAGGTCGGCGGCGTGTAGGGAGCGGACGAACCCGGCTGCCCGTAGGGCGTCGAACCGCCCTGCTGGCCGTAGGGATCGCTGGAGCCGGGCTGACCGTAGCCACCGGGCTGGGTGTACGGGTCGGCGGCAGGCTGACCGTAGCCGCCGGTCGCGTTCTGAGCGGGGTCGGTGAACCGGCCGCCAGCCTGGTCGCCGTACTGATCCGGGGTCTGGCCGAAGGGGGTCGCCGGGGCGCCCCACGCGGCGCCGCCCGGGTAACCGGACTGGGGGTAACCGGCGGCCTGGTTGGCGATCTCACGGGTACGCCCCACGTACATCAGGCCCAGCCAGATGTTCTGCACGGGCATCAACGCGAACGACAGCGCCAGCAGGACGAGCGAACCCAGGAAGATCATCACGGACGAGCCGCCACCGGACGCCGACTGGGCCCCCGAGGAGAGCATCGCCTGCGGGATCGACGTCACGATTCCGATGGCGAAGCCGATCACCAGCAGGTAGCCGAAGGTCCGCCAGAACGCGCCCTTGGTCAGCGCGAAGGAGCGACGGATGGCGTCCATCGCGCTCAGTCGCTCTTCGGCGAGGACGACGAGCGTGTAGGTGACCTTGATGCCCACCCAGACCACGCCGACGATGAAGGCGACCCACAACACGAAGATCAGGAAGGCCGCGCCGCCGGAGGGGGAACCGCCGGACGCGCCCAGGATCGCCACCAGGACGAGGGCCATGACGAGGTACAGGGCGATGACCGCCCCCGCGTAGATGAGGACGAGCTGCACCAGGCGACCCATGAGGCCCTGGGTGCGGGCCGCGAGGGAGGGGCCGGTGGGGATCTCGCGCCCGGTGGCGTAGTCGATGGCCGCGATGTAGATGCGGCTGTAGTAGACGTAGGAGATCAGCGACACCACGATCAGCACGACCACGCCGAGGAGCGACAGCCCCACGATGCTGCCGATGAGCCCGGAGGGGTTGGGGGTCTGGGTACCGATCATCGACCCGATCGCGGGTGCCAACATTGCGAAGGCGGCGACGCCGATCACCACCGCCGCCGCGAAGGCCAGCAGGATCGGGACCAGGCAGAGCATCAGGAAGAGCTTCCAGCCCGCCTTGTACGTGGCGAACAACGAGGAGAACAGATCACCCAGCGTCAACGGACCCGGAGGGGCCGTCGGCTGGTTCGGGGGCGTGGGGGCGGCTGATTGCGGCATGGACCAAGTCACAACGGTGATCCTATCGACGAGGATCGTCCGCGCATAGCACCGTCACCCAGCGTGTGGACACGCGCGGGTCTGGCGGTGGATTCAGCCTAGCCGAGGCGGGGCGATCAGGGGCTGCGCAACGATGAGTTCGTCGCCGTCGAAGGCCAGCGACGGAGGCCCCTGGAGCTGGTAGCCCTCCTCGAGTGCCTCGTTGACGCGCCGTTCGAAGTCCGCGTCGCTGCGCCCCGTCACCAGTCGGTACCGCGGAGCCGACCCGTTCACGGGATCAGCCGCGACACGCGCGGCCCGCGACCGCGACCGCTGCGGGGCGGGCTCACCGTGCTCGGGGGAGGGGGCGGGCGCCTTGATCGCTGCCTGGGCGGCTGTTCCGGCGTCCACGACCACCACCTCGCCGTGCCGGGGGACCACGGCGTTGAGGTGCAGTTCGCGCTGGATACGGGCCGCGAGTGCGGCGGCCGAGTCGGCCTCACCGTGGACGCAGTACACGGTCGCCGGGCGGGGCCGCAGTTCGGCGAGCCAGTCCAGGAGGTCGGAGCCGTCGGCGTGCACCGAGAACTCGCGGTCGTGGTACACCTCGGCGCGCACCGGCACGTAGCGTCCGTTGATCTTGACCTGCTCGGCACCCTCGGAGAGCTGCCTGCCGCGGGTGCCGACCCCCTGGTAGCCGGTCAGGACCACGGCGTTCCTCGCGTCGGGCAGCAGCGTCTCCAGATGGTGCAGGACGCGGCCGCCGGTGGCCATCCCCGAACTGGAGATGATCACCGCCGGGCGATGCCCGTTCGGGGCGGTGAGCCGCTTGGAGTCCTCGGGGGACTCGACGGCGGTGAGGTCGGGGATGGCGAGGAAGTCCTCGGGGCGCAGGTCGGGTCGCAGTTCGTCGGGCTGGGACTGGTAGACGCGCAGCGCCCGGACGCCCATCGGCGAGTCGACGAACACGGGGACGTCGGGGATCCGACCGTCGCGTTCGAGATCGGAGATCGTCTTGAGCACCACTTCGGTGCGGTCGATCGCGAACGCAGGGACCACCACGCTGCCACCGCGCTCGATCGTGCGCCGGATCACGTCGGCGAAGCCCTCGTGGGGCAGGGTGTCCGGTTCGGGATGCTCCCGGTCGCCGTAGGTGGACTCGATCAGCACCGTCGGCGCGCCCAGCGGTATGTCACGAGGACGCAGGACGGGGTGGTCATGGCGTCCGAGATCGCCGGAGAACAGCACGGTGGCGGTCGGGGTCCACAGGTTCACCGAGGCCGAACCGAGGATGTGCCCGGCCCGGGAGAGGCGGATCGTCACGGTCTGGTCGGCATCGGGGGTGAACCCGGGACGCTCGTCGCCGGTCAGCTCGAAGTCGGTGTCGTATTCGAGGGCGACGAACTGGGGGAGCAGGTCCTCGACATCCGCGGTGGTGTACAGCGGCAGGGCCGGGGAGTGCTTCGAGTAGCCGCGCTCGTTGGCGTCCTGCGCCTCGAGTTCCTGGAGCTTGGCCGCGTCCCGCATCACGATCTCGGCGAGTTCCCGGGTGCCGGGGGTGCACCACACCGGCCCGTCGAAGCCGTTGCGGGCCAGCGCGGGCAGGTAACCGACGTGGTCCATGTGCGCATGGGTGAGGATGACGTCGGAGATGCTCGCCGGGTCGACCGGGAACTCCTCCCAGTTCTTCAGCCGCCACTTCTTCTCGCCCTGGAACATGCCCGCGTCGACGAGGATGCGGCGCGCTCCGACGGTCACCAGATACTTCGATCCCGTGACCGTGCCCGCAGCGCCGAGGAACATCAAGGTCGTGGTGAGTGCGCCCGCCATGCCTTCACCCTTGCACGCCCCGCCCCGCCCGGGAACCCCCACCCCGCCGAGGACTGAGCCTGCTGGCGCCGAGGACTGAGGCTGAGGCCATCCAGGACTGCGCCCCCTGGCGCGTGGCTCAAGCCGACGGGACGCCTCCGCCGGTCACCCCCGCTCGCGTTGCTGTCCGACCCGGAAGGCGACGATGGACGCGATCAGCTCGCCGGGCAGCTCCCGATCCAGCG
>NZ_DAIOIA010000040.1:20673-23916 GCF_036744435.1 Propioniciclava sp.
ACCCGGAAGGCGACGATGGACGCGATCAGCTCGCCGGGCAGCTCCCGATCCAGCGGGAACTGGATCGCTCCCTTGCTGTATCGAAGGCCGAGTTCGTCGAGCCGCGCCGCGGCGAACGCCACCCCGTCGGCACCCGGGTACAGGCCGACGTGGCTCTTGCCTGGCGCGAAATGAACCAGGTTGCCGTTGAGCTTGTACGTCGGCATGCCCCAACTGATCGCCTCGGACGCCTCGGGTGCGGCCTCAATGATGATGGCCCGCAATTGGTCGAGAAGCTCCCGGTGGCGTCCGCTGACGCTGGACAGGTAATCGTCGATGACGGACATGGCGGCACCCTAGTAGCCAAACGCCCGCGGCGGACCCCCGCCAAAGCGACGATGAAGGAGGCGGCGTGAGCATCGAGCGCGCGAGGCGGCACCTGGAGCAGTTCGGATGGGGCGACCGGGTCATCGAGACGCAGGCGTCCTCGGCGACCGTCGCCGAGGCGGCGCAGGCCGTCGGAACCGAACCCGCACGCATCGCCAAGACTCTCTCGTTCGACCTGGGGGACGGGGTGTCCGCGCTCGTGGTGGCGGCGGGGGACGTGGTCGTCGCCAACAGATCCTTCAAGGCTGAGTTCGGGGTCAAGGCGAGGATGCTGCCCGCCGACGCCCTCGTCGACCGGATCGGGTTCGCCGCAGGCGGGGTGTGCCCGTTCGGTGTCCAGCCGGGCGTGCGCGTCTTCCTCGACGTGTCGCTGCGCCGGTTCGCGACCGTGTTCCCGGCCGCCGGGAGCGGCAACTCGGCTATCGAGTTGACGGTGCCCGAACTGGAGACCGCCTCGGGGGCAGAGGGGTGGGTGGAGGTCACCCGGACGCGCGCCTAGCCTGGTGCGGTGAACGAACCCCGTAAGCCGCGCCGCCCCGCCTTCCGTGACCCGTCCGCGCTGGAAGCGCTGGGGGAGCGCCACGATCCCATCGCTGAACTGCACGCCGCGCATGAGACCGCCGCGGCACTGCTGCGCACCGGGCGCGCTGCCGAGGACCCGACTGTGACCCTGCGCCTCATCGCGCTCGTGGACGAGGTCGGCCTGGCGACGCTGGCTGACCTGTGGGCGACGCGCCCCGCCCGGTCGCTGCCCGGAGCGCTCTACCGCCTCTACGTGCTCCGCGAGGGTGTCCGCCATGACCCGACGGGGGTCGCCCGCGAGTACGAAGCGGGCATCCGATTCACCGAACCGAACCACGCGGTCGCCGGCGCCGATCCGGCGGGCCCGGACGAAGTGGTGAGGGTCGCGGACGAGATCCTGCAGGGTGCGTTCCGGGGCGACTTCGCCGTGGCGTTGGAGCGGGCGGCCGCGTTCGCGCACGTGGTCGCGGCCGGACGCGCCGACGTGACCGCGGGGATGCCCGCCGTCGTCGGGGCCGGACGCCTGCAGTCGTTTGCTGCCGACCTGACGGCCGCAGCGGCCCTCTGGCGGGCCGGGGAGCTGCGCTGAGCCGCACGCGCCTCAACAAAAAGAAACCCCTCCCGTAGGAGGGGGCGCGTCGGGCTGGGAGCGCCTCTCGGCGCGTGGCCGCTCGTAGCGGCAAAAGTTGGAGCCCGGGGCTACCGCAGCCCGACGCGTCAACGAGGATAGGCGCCCGGTGGCAGTTGGCCAAGCCCTGTTCCCATCGGACGGGTCAGCGCTGTGCCAGCGGCACGCACAGGCGGGGTGTCGGGCCCGAACCGAAGCGGTAGTCGTACTGGACCCCGTCGACCTCGACGATGACGGCCATGCCCTGCTCGAGTGCCTGGGTGGAGAAGCTCCCGGGCTGGGGGCACCCCCAGGAGCCGTCGTTCCAGACGACGGCTCGGGCGCTGATGACGGTGAGCCCGTCGGCGGAGATGCCCCGGGCGCTCAAGTCGGCACGGATCGCAGCGAGGTGGTCGTCGGGCAACGGTGTGGGCGTCCCCGTCTGGTCGGGCAGGGGCGGGGCCGTTTCGAAGCGCTGGTCCGGGGAGGGTTGCCCGCCGGTCGCGCTCGAGGAGGCTCCCGGGGTGGTCGATGAGGTCACGGTTCCTCCTGAGCAGCCGGCGAGGAGCAACGCGGCTGCCACGGCGATCAGTGTCCGCATGGTTCCTCCTTCGCGACACGGGTCGCTCTCCAGGCTAACCATCCTGAACAACGAGTGGGGGACGAGGCGGGCCGCCCCGACGCGTGGCGCCGGAGCGGCCCGGAGGCGGAACTGCTCGTTCAGCGGCGACGCAGCAGGATGGCTTCGTCGGAGCCGGACTTGTTGTCCATCACGACCACCATGACTCCCTCGGGACGCTGGACCGCGAAGGCTGCTGCATCGACCTTGGCGGGAACCTTGACGTTGCGGGCGCCCTTCTTCAGCGACACGGACTGCCCGTTCTCGATGGCGGGAGTCCACGGGTTGTACTTGGCCGTGCCCTCGAAGGCGTCGGTCGCCGACCCGTTGGCCACCGACGAGATCTCGCCGGTGTAGCTGAACGTCCCCGTCGCCTTGGTGATGCCCAGGCTGCTCGCCTTCACCGGCAGCAACGTGGTGCTGTTGTCGGTGGGGGAGAACGCCATGTAGCCGGCGGCGGTGGTCGCCTTGGTCGCGGTGTCGTAGATGAACACCTCGTTGCGGCCGTCTGCCGAGCCCGAGCGGACCAGCCCGGAGTCGACGGCGTAGACGATGTACTCCGGGTTCCCGTCGTTGTTGCGGTCGATCAGCACCTGCGACTGGTTGCGTGCCGCGTTGGAGTAGCGGTCGTAACTGTTCATCGCGAACACCAACAGCTTGTCGCCTGCGGTGCCCAGATCGCTGGACTGGACGCCGAGAGCCCGCAGGTCGATGCCGGGCTCTCCCTTCACGGTTGCATCGCGACGGGCGTCCACCAGGCCAAGCTGGTAGACGTCTGCTGTCGTCGCGAGGGCACCGCGCCGGTTCGACAGTTCGATCTGCAGGTTCGGACGCGACACACCACCGCGGCTGTCGACGCCGAGGGCGGTGTCGATGCCGACTGAGGTCGCCTCCACGCCGTCGGTGACCGCCGGGTCGGCGGTGCCGTCGGCTGCGGCCTCGGTGCTCGTGGTGTCGATGGTCTCGGCGGTTCCGGCCGCCGCGTCCTCGGTGCCCTGAGCTGTGTCGGTGCTGCTCTGGACGGTGGTCTGGGTGCCTGCAGTGGACGTCCCGGTCAGATCCTGCGTGCGGCCGCGCGTGGCTCGCAGGGTGGCCGACACGTCGGATGAGGCCCGGGGGACCAGCAGCC
>NZ_DAIOIA010000041.1:0-8847 GCF_036744435.1 Propioniciclava sp.
TTCGCGTCCAGCTCCAACCTGGAAGCCGGGCGACGCTACGGCGTCCCGACCGCCGGGACGGCCGCGCACAGCTTCACGCTGCTGCACGACACCGAAGAGGACGCCTTCCGCTCCCAGCTCGCCGCCCTGGGCAGCGACACCACGCTGCTGGTGGACACCTACGACGTCGCCGAAGCCGTCACCCTCGGCGTCGAACTGACCCAGGGACGTCTCGGGGCGGTCCGGCTCGACTCGGGTGACCTGCTCACCCAGGCGGTCGACGTGCGCCGCCTGCTCGACTCCCTCGGCGCCGTCAACACGAAGATCATCGTCACCTCGGACCTGGACGAGTTCCAGATCGCCGCGCTGCGATCCGCGCCCGTCAACGGCTACGGCGTGGGCACCAGCCTGGTCACCGGCTCCGGGGCCCCCACCTGCGGCTTCGTCTACAAGCTGGTCTCCCGCGCCGCGAGCGACGAGGCCGGCGCGCCGCTCCTGCCCGTGGCGAAGAAGTCGGCCAACAAGACATCCATCGGCGGCCGCAAGTTCGCCCTGCGACGCCTAGGCCCGACCGGAATCGCCGAGGCCGAGGTGATCGGCGTCGGCGCCCCGCCGCGCGGCGACACCAACGATCGGCCGCTTCTGCGCCATCTGGTCGCGGGAGGGGAGATCGTCGGGCGCGAGCCGCTGACGGCCGCCCGCGAACGGCACACCGCCGCACGGGCCGAACTGCCCAGCGAGGCGTTCAAGATGAGCAAGGGCTACCCCGCCATCCTCACCACCCTGCTCGACGCCGAGGGCGACCAGACCTTCAACCCGTACGCCCCCCAGGGCTGAACCATGACCACTGCGTTGATCGTCGTAGACGTCCAAAACGACTTCTGCGAGGGCGGATCGCTGGCGGTGGCCGGCGGCGCCGCCGTGGCCAGCCGCGTCGCCGAGCTGCTCGCCGGGGACCACGGCTACGACCTCGTCGTGGCCACCCGCGACCACCACATCGACCCGGGCGATCACTTCTCCGAGTCCCCCGACTTCGTCGACTCATGGCCCCCGCACTGCGTCGCCGGGACGCCAGGGGCCGACTTCCATCCGAACCTGGGCGCCCCCGCCTTCGCCGGGGTGTTCGACAAGGGCGAGTACACCGCCGCCTATTCCGGATTCGAGGGGGCCGAGCGGGAGACGGGGGCATCGCTGGCGGAGTTCTTGCGGGGGCGCGGCGTCACCCGCGTCGACGTGTGCGGCATCGCCACCGACCACTGCGTCAAGGCGACCGCCCTGGACGCGGCCAGTGAGGGATTCGACACCCGCGTCCTGGTGGGGCTGACCGCTGCCGTCGCGGTGGCAACGGTGCCCGCCGTGCTCGCTGACCTGGCCGCCGCGGGAGTCGCCTCGGCGTGACGAGGCTCCAGGCCCGGGCCGTGGGACGCCTGGGCTCAGCGGCGTCCCACGGACTCGATGCCGAACCCGTTCATGACGGCGGCCAGCTTCGCCGCACGCGAGGACACGTACACGTCCTCCAAGGTGATCGGGGCGCCGTCGGGCCCCGACAGCGGCACCCGCCAGTTGGGGTACTCATCGACGGTGCCCGGCTGGTTCTGGGTGCGGTGGTCGCCGACGGCGTCGGTGAGGGCCGCGTTCAGCACGCGCGCGGGTGAGGCGACGATCCAGCGATGCATGGCCAGCACCTCCTCGTCGATGTCCCCGGCGTCCTCCTGCGCCAGGAAGCCCCGCTCGATGAGCGCCCGGCGCCAGGTCGCGAAGGTGCGCTCGGCCAGGGCCGATTCCTCCTCCAGTCCCTCGGTCAGCAGGCCGAGGCGGTGCTGCAGCCGGACGTGGTCGAGCGCGAGGTAGCCGGCCGTCGGCGGCATGTCGTGCGTGGTGACCGACGCCATCGCATACTCGCGATAGGCCTCAGGCGGGACCGGGCAGCCCTCGTCGGTCATCTCGAACCAGGCCACCGACGTGCCGAGGATCCCGCGGTCGCGCAGGTAGTCACGCACCCACGGCTCCACCGTGCCCAGGTCCTCGCCCACGACGAGCGCACCGGCTCGCTGCGCCTCCAGCATGAGGATGCCGACCATGGCGTCATGGTTGTATCGCACGTACGCGCCCTGGGTGGGTGGCATCCCCTGCGGGATCCACCACAGCCGGAACAGGCCCATGATGTGATCGACGCGGATGCCGCCCGAGTGCCGCAGGATTCCCTGGACCATGGAGCGGAAGGGCTGATAGGACAGCTCTTCGAGCCGGTCGGGGCGCCAGGGCGCCTGGCCCCAGTCCTGGCCGAGCTGGTTGTAGTGGTCCGGCGGGGCGCCCACCCCGATCCCGGGCGCGAACGCGTCGCCCAGCACCCAGGCCTCCGCGCTCGCGTTACTGACGCCGACCGCCAGGTCGTTCATGACGCCGACCCGCATGTTCGCCGCACGGGCCGCCGACTGCGCCTCGCGGAGTTGGTTGTCGGCGACCCACTGCAGCCACACGAAGAAGTCGATCTCCCGAGCGTTGCGGGCCGCGAAGGCCGACACCTCCGGGGAACTGGGCCGCCGGTAGTCGGCCGGCCAGTCGCGCCAGTCGGTGCCGAACTCGGCCGTCAGCGCACTCCAGGTGGCGAACTGGGCGAGCATGCGTCCCTCGCCGCGGACGAAGTTCTCCTTCGCCATCGTGCGCACCTCGGACAGGCCCTCGTCGTAGATGACCCGCAGCGCGGCCAGCTTGGCCGCCCAGATGGGGTTGCGCTCGATCTGAGCCGAGGCACCCAGCTCGCGCAGCAGGTCGCCGCGCAGCCGGTCGATCCGAGCCCGCTTGTGTTCCGACAGGGCGGCGTACTCGGGGATCAGTTCGGGACGGATGTAGAGCGGATTGACGTAGCGGCGGCTGCTGGGCAGGTACGGCGACGGCTCCAGCGGGGGGACGGGCTGGGCGGCGTGCAGCGGGTTGACCAGCAGGTAGTCGGCGAAGTGCTGGGTTCCCGACCAGGTGGCCAGGTCGGCGAGATCGGCCAGGTCTCCCATCCCCCACGATCCCTGCGAGCGGACGCTGTAGAGCTGGACGGCATAGCCCCAGATCCGGTGGTCGGCCATGTGCGCGGGGAACCCCAGGAAGGAAGGAGTGACGACCAAGGTGGCCTCCAGGTCACCCGCCGCAGACTCCAGGTGAACGCGGTGGTAGCCCAGCGGCAGGTCGCCGGGAAGCTCGAAGCTGGCCTCCCCGACCCACTGACCGTCGACGTCTCGGTCGGGCAGCGTGTTCTCGACCTGGACGGCCTCGCGGCGGCCGCCCTCCTCCAGCCGGATCCAGACGGCGGCAGGCGTGCCGCCGGGGACGTGGACGCCGATGACGGCGGGGGTCCCCTGCCGCATGACCGTGCAGGGCGGGAGGGCACGGCGCCAGGGTCGCAGCCCATGATCGGCCAGGGCCGCGCTCGAACTGGCCTCGGTGGCGGCGTCCACGCCCATGCCTGCCAGGATCCCCACGACGGTCGCGTCGTCGACCTGGGTCAGGCGTCCTTTCCAGTCCCAGAACTCGGTGGAGATCCCGAACGCGTCGGCGAGGCGCGCAAGCACCGGATTCGTCAGGGGCATGGTGCAAACCCTAGCCGCAACGGGGCTTCCCGCACTGCGTCGCGCGACGCGAGAGACGCCCTCAGGCGCCCGGGTGCGTCCCGGATCCTTCGAACGGTTCCACGAGGCGCCGCAACAGGTCAGCGACCCGGCCACGTTCCTCGTCGCTGAGCCCCGCCAGGATGGCCTTCTCGCGGCCCACGAGGTCGCTGAGGGCAGCCTCGACGAGGGCCCGGCCGCTCGGCTGCAGGCGCACCCGCACGGCGCGGCGATCCCGCGGATCGGGTAGCCGCTCGACCAGTCCCCGTTCCGTGAGCCGGTCGATGCGGTTGGTCATCGTTCCCGACGTCGACAGCGTCTGGGTGATGAGGCGCCCCGGGGACAGCTCGTAGGGCGGCCCTTCGCGGCGCAGCGCCGCCAAGACGTCGAACTCCCACAGATCCAGGTCGTGGACGGCGAACGCCTCGCGGCGGGCCAGGTCCAGGTGACGCGAGAGCCGACTGACGCGCGACAGCACCGCGAGCGGGCTGACGTCGAGGTCGGGCACCTCATGGGCCCACGCCTGCAGGATCCGATCAACCTCATCGACCACGGCACCGCCCCCTTCCTCGCGTACTTCGTGTGCGGAACTCTAGACCAGGGGGTGCGGGCCGCGGTGCGGCGTCCCGGCGCGGGGGCCCTCGACGCCGCCGTCTTCAGGCCTCCTGGAGCAGGGAGTGGTTCTCCACGAAACCGATCCGGCGGGCGGCGACGATCGCGAGAAGCGCGATGGTGGCCAGGGCCGTCATCTGGGTGCCGAACACGGTGGCGGGCGCCGCGATCGGCGCCAGGGCCGCGTACACCGTCCCCGCCGCACCGACCAGCAGGGCGTTGCCGGCCGACTCGCCGACCTGCAACGAGCTGCTGTTGCGGCCGATCTCCTGCTCCGGGGACAACTGCATCACGGCCAGCGACGTGGACGCCGACTGCAGGCCCATGCCGAGGCCGGACGCCGTGAACCCGAGCAGGCTCAGCGGCAGACTCAGGGCCGGGAACCAGGCGGCGGTCGCGGTCACGGCCGCGCCGACGGCGACGCACACCGTCCCGGCGATGATGATCTGGTCGCGCGACAGCCGAAGCCACGAGCGGGCCTGCAGCCAGGATCCGAGCATCCACCCCACCGAGGCGATGGTGATGACCGCACCGGACACGATCAGGCTGATCCCCCGCGAGGAGAGCATGAGGGGCAGGAAGGACTGCATCCCGAAGAACACCCCCGCCGCGAGGAACCGGACCATCACCACCGCCGACAGCCCTGCGACCGCGACCCGGAAGCCGCGCGGCATGAGCTTGGGCCAGCCGTGCAGCAGGCACCCGGCCCCCACCACGAGCCACGGCACCGACATCCATCCCAGCTGCTGCCCGGCGGCCTGGACGAGGGCCAGGCCGACGGCCACCTCGACGGCCGCCATCAGCGGGACCGGGCTCTCGGGTGCCTCGCCGTCGGCGCGCGGCGGCAGATGCCGCAACCCTGACGCCATGAAACCCAGGCCCAGGGCGATGAACGGGAGGATCATCCAAAAGACCCAATGCCAGGAGAACTGCTCCGCGACCCACGCTGCGACGCCCGGGCCGACGAACGCGGGCATCATCCAGCAGGCGGAATACCAGGTCATGATGCGGGCCCGCTCCACGGGGTCGTATCCCTGCGCGGTCACCACCAGCAGGCACAGGTTGACCGCGCCGCCGCCCAGCCCCTGGATGAACCGGCCCAGGAGCAGCACCAGCATGGTGGGAGCCAGCGCGGCCACGACCACGCCGGCGGCGAACAGCGCCAGCCCGACCAGCAGCGGACGGACCGGCCCGGTGCGATCCACGATGCGTCCTGCCGCGGCGATGGCGAACATCTGCGGGATCATCACCGCGGAGAAGGCCCAGGCGTACAGTTCGGCGTCGCCCAGGTCGGCCGCGGCCGCCGGCATCGCCGTCACGACGGCCATCCCCTCGAACGCGACTGCGGTGATGCAGACGAGCAGTCCGAGCGTGAGGGTGCGGCGAGATCGGGACATGGTCATTCATTCCATCACTGCGAGCGCTTAGGATGAAATGCATGACCCAACTCACACCGGCTCCTGGCTCACAGACGGTGGTCGATGAGCGCACCGACTTCCGGCTCGACGAGGGCGATCACGAACGCTTCAGCCACTACGTCCCCAAGAACAAGCTGACGGAGGCGATGGTGATGGGCACCCCGGTGGTCGCCCTGTGCGGCAAGGTCTGGGTGCCGAGCCGCAATCCCGAGAAGTTCCCCGTCTGCCCCGAGTGCAAGGAGATCTGGGAGACGTTCTCTTCCGGCGACAAGAACGGCGGCGGGGACAAGAACGGCGGCGGGCAGGAATCATGACCGCGGAGCGGACGCTGGTGGTGATGCGGCATGCCAAGTCGTCGTGGAAGACCAACGATCCGGACCTGGCTCGCCCGCTGAGCCCGCGCGGCACCCGGGACGCCATCGTGGCCGGGCAGATCCTCGCCCCGCTCGCCTTCGACCTCGTTCTGGTCTCCCC
Organism: Propioniciclava sp.; assembly: GCF_036744435.1. Taxonomy (NCBI): domain Bacteria; kingdom Bacillati; phylum Actinomycetota; class Actinomycetes; order Propionibacteriales; family Propionibacteriaceae; genus Propioniciclava; species Propioniciclava sp. The sequence goes on from NZ_DAIOIA010000041.1 coordinate 6,083, forward strand.
CGCCTCCCGCGCCCAGCAGACGTGGCAGACCCTGCGGATGGGTGGGGCGAGCGCCGCGCAGGTGGTGACGCTGGACGCGCTTTATCACGCGCGCACGCTCGGGCTGGTGGCGGCGCTGCAGCAGCTTCCCGCGGAGGTCCGCCGGGTCTTGGTGATCGGCCACGAGCCGACGCTGAGCGACGCGATCTTGGCGGTGACCCCGCCCTCGCCCGAACGCGACGCCATCGAGGCCCGCTACCCCACCAGCGGGATCGTGGTGCTGAACGTCGGCTCCGGGTGGGACGAGCTGGGCCCGGCCACCACGACCATCGCCGCCTACGAGGTTCCGCGCGGATGAATGACGGCTGGTACGACCTCATCGGCTATGCGGGGGCGGCGGTTGTCTTCGTGGCGTTGGGGGTGCGTTCCCACGTCAGGAAGGGCTGGCTGTCGATCGGCGCCGCCGCGCTGCTGCTGGTGTACGGCGTGCTCGTCGGGGCCTGGCCGGTCGTGGTGGTGACCGGCGTGCTGCTGGTCACCGGCATCGGGCGGCTGCGCCGCGAACTGGGACCCGACACCTCCTTCATCGCGGTGCCCTTGGAGCCCGATTCCCCGTTCCTGGCCGACTACGTCGGCGGCAACGCCGGGGAGATCGCCAACAGCCAGCCCGACTACCATCCCGACCCGCACGACACGTTCGTCCGGCTCATCAGCCGCGACGGCCTGCCGGCGGGCATCCTCATCGGCGAACCCGCCGGCAAAGAGCTGCTGATCAAGCTCGATTACGTCACACCCGCCTACCGCGACAGCGCACAGGCGCGCTGGGTGTTCGGTTCTGGCCGCAGCGTGTTCACCGAGGCGGGCTTCACCCGGCTGGTCGCGAATGCGCACACGACGGTGCACCGCAACTACCTCGAACTGCTGGGGTTCCACCGCGAGGGCGGCTCCTACGTCCTCGACCTGGCCTGACGTCCGCCGCGCGGGGCCGTCGGCACCCCGGCAGGGAAGCCGACGACGGGCTCAGTAGCGGTACGCGTCCGCCTTGTAGGGTCCGCTCACCGGCACGCCCAGGTAGTCGGCCTGCCGATCGCTCAAGGTGGTCAGCCGGACGCCGAGGGCGTCCAGGTGCAGTCGGGCGACCTCCTCGTCCAGGTGCTTGGGCAGCGTGTACACCCCGACCGGGTACGCATCGGGCTTGGTGAACAGCTCGATCTGGGCGAGCACCTGGTTGGTGAAGCTGTTGCTCATCACGAAGCTCGGATGGCCGGTCGCGTTGCCGAGGTTCAGCAGGCGTCCCTCGCTGAGCACGATCACGCCATGGCCGTCGGCGAAGACCCACTGGTCCACCTGCGGCTTGATCGCCCGGCGGTCGATGCCCGGGGTGGCCTCCAGCCCGGCCATGTCGATCTCGTTGTCGAAGTGGCCGATGTTCCCGACGATGGCGTTGTGCTTCATGGCGGCCATGTGGGCGGCGGTCACCACGTCGCGGCAGCCCGTCGCGGTTACGACGATGTCCGCCGAGGCCACCACGTCGTCCAGGCGGGCGACCTGGTAGCCGTCCATGGCCGCTTGCAGGGCGCAGATCGGATCGATCTCGGTGACGATGACGCGGGCGCCCTGCCCGGCCAGGCTCTCGGCGCAGCCCTTGCCGACATCGCCGTACCCGCACACGACGGCGACCTTGCCGCCGATCAGCACGTCGGTGGCGCGGTTGATGCCGTCGATCAGGGAGTGACGGCAGCCGTACTTGTTGTCGAACTTCGACTTGGTCACCGAGTCGTTGACGTTGATCGCCGGGAACAGCAGCGCGCCGTCGCGGGCCATCTCGTAGAGCCGGTGCACGCCCGTGGTGGTCTCCTCGGTCACGCCCTGGATGCTCGCCGACAGCGCGGCGAAGTCCAGCGTCGAGGCCCGCAACGTCTCCAGGATGACCGCATACTCGGCGGAATCCCCGGCCGCGGGCTGCGGCACGGCACCGGCCGTACCGAACTCCAACCCCTTGTGGACGAACAGGGTCGCGTCCCCGCCGTCGTCGAGGATCATGTTCGGCTGTTCGCCACCGGGCCAGGTGAGGATCTGCTCGGTGCACCACCAGTACTCCGGCAACGTCTCACCCTTCCAGGCGAACACCGGGACGCCCGCCGGGGCGTCGGTGGTGCCCTCGGCGCCGACGACGATCGCGGCAGCGGCGTGATCCTGGGTGGAGAAGATGTTGCAGGAGGCCCAGCGGACCTGCGCCCCCAGCGCGACCAGGGTCTCGATGAGCACCGCGGTCTGCACGGTCATGTGGAGACTGCCCGCGATCCTGGCCCCCGCGAGGGGCTTGGCGACGCCGTAGCGAGCCCGCATCGCCATCAGGCCCGGCATCTCGTGCTCGGCGAGGGTGATCTCCTTGCGGCCGAACTCGGCCAGGGACAGGTCTGCGACGCGATACTCCACGCCCGGAGCCTACCCTGCACCCCGCCGCCGGGGCGCAGGCGCCAGGCACGGGAACGGTCCTGGCGGGCCCGCGGACAACGCCTCGCGCATTGTCCGATAGCACCGTTAGGGTCGAGGCAACCATCGGGAAGACGGAAAGGTGAGGGATGCGCACGTTCAGCCTCGTCGAAGGCACCTCGGACAAGTTCTGGAGCATCGACGTGGTGAACACGTCCGTCACGGTCAACTATGGCCGGACCGGCACCAAGGGGCAGACGAAGACGACCGAATACGAGTCGGCGGCCAAGGCCACCGCCGAGAGCGCCACACTCATCGCGGCCAAGGTGCGCAAGGGGTACGTCGAGGGT
>NZ_DAIOIA010000041.1:8947-23632 GCF_036744435.1 Propioniciclava sp.
TACCGGCACGACCTCACCTTCCTGGCACTCCCGTTCGAGGGCGTCCCCTCGGCCCGCGCGGCCACCTGGTGGCTACGTTTTGGCCGCAAGCGCCCCACCGGCACCTGGTCCCGGCGGGCCACCCCGACCCTGCGCGAGCGGCTCGCCTTCGCCGAGACCACCGACGACGAGGGCCACGGCGATCTGAGTACGCCGTGGCACGAGTACGACCTTCCCCCCTCGGTCCTGGTCGGCTGCCTGCTGGCGCTCATGGAGCCGCGCCAGGTGATCCGCTCGCTGCTTCCGGCCGCGGCCCTGTCGCACGATGGCTGGCCGGCCCTGCTGCCCGCCTTGCGCGCCTACGTGGTCCCGTTCCTCACCCCCAGCGATCGCGTCCTGCCCGCGATCCCCGAGCCGACCCACAACTACCACCGCATGCCCCCCGAGTGGGGCGCCCTCATGCACGCCTTGGCGAGCGCTGCGCTGTTCGGCGACGAGGGCGCGATCCGCGCCGCCTACGAGGACGCGCTGGCCGCCGGTACGGCGGATCCCAGCCCCGAGCTGACCGTCGCTGCGGTCGTCGGATTGTCCGATCCGAGCGAGCGATTGCGCTGGTTGCAGCACTCCGGCGTGGGCCACGCCGTGGGGCCGTTCCGCGCCTTCCTGGTCTTCGGGGGGCCCGGCGTCCTGCCCACCCTGCTGACGGCGCTGGATCACGAGTACACCGACAAGGTCCAGGCCACCGCGATGATGCGGGTCCTGAGCGCCACCGCCGCCGGACCCGCGCTGGCCGCGACGATGGTCGCCTTGTCGGGGCACCTGCGCGCCAAGCCCGAGGCGGTCGCCTGGCTGGCCGCCCACCCGCGCGAGGTCGCCGCCAGCGGGTTCAGCGCCACGACGGCCCAGCGTGAGACCCTGACGGCGGTCGTCCGGGATCTCACGGCCGCCTCCCCCGACGCCTTCGGCCCCGATCCGGCCAACCCGACGATCGCCGCCATCCTCGACGAACTGGCGGCCGAGGCGGCGCTGCCGACGCTGAACTCCTCCGACGCCCCCGCCTGGTTCCAGGAGGCGGTCGCCGCCGAGGCGACGCAGCCCGTGGAGGAGGGCCCTTTGAAGGTGCCGTCCAAGGCCCCGAGCTGGGCGCAGCCGTCGGCGCTGCCGCCGCTGATCGTCGCGGGGGCCCGGCTCGACGCAGACCTCACTGCCGCCGTTCTCGCCTCGGCCGCCGCTGGGGTCAACTCGGCCAGCCGCGCCCCCCGTCCCCTGGTCGCGGCCGTGCGCGACCACATGAGCGCCAAGGATCGCGATACGTTCGCGGTCCCGTTGATGCAGGCGTTCCTGACCGCTGGCGCCAAGACCGGCGAGCGGGCCTACTTCCTCGCCGCCGGGTACCTGGGCGCGGAGGGGTTCACCTTCGCGCTGACCCCGCTGGTCCGGGAATGGCCCGGGCAGTCCCAGCATCAGCGGGCCGTCCTGGGCCTGGAGGTCCTGGCCGCCACGGGCACCGCGGCAGCGCTTCAGTCCATCTCCGGGATCGCGAACAAGTCCAAGTTCAAGGGGGTCCAGAAGGCCGCGCAGGAGGCCCTCGCCAAGCTCGCCGCGCTGCAGGGGCTGACCGTCGACCAACTGGAAGACCGTGTCGTCCCCGACGCCGACCTGGATGCGCGCGGCGTCCGGGTGCTGTCGTACGGGCCTCGCTCGTTCCGGGTGTCGTTGTCACCACAAGGCAAGGCCGTCGTCCGAGACCTGGACGCGGACGGCCGGCCGACCGGCAAGCCGCGCACGGCACTGCCCGCCCCCAACAGCAAGGACGACGCCGAGCAGGCCGCCCTCGCCAAGGCCGAGTTCACGGTGCTGCGCAAGCAGCTCACCGAGGTCGCGAAGATCCAGACCGCGCGCCTGGAGAAGGCGCTGGTCACGGGGCGCACCTGGACGGCGACCGAGCACCGGACCCTGGTCGCGGAACACCCGGTCCTCAACTCGCTGATCCGGCCGCTGGTCTGGCAAGTGACCGCGGAGGGCCAACCGTCCAGGCTGGTCCGGGTCACCGAGGATCACGAGTACATCGACGCCTCCGAGGACGCCATCGAGATCCCCGCCGCCGCCGTCCTGAGGCTGGCCCACCCGCTGCACATCGGTGAGTCCGAGCGGGCCGCCTGGCGCACCCAGCTGGTGGACTTCGACCTGGTCGCTCCGCTCGAGCAGCTCGACCGGCGGGTCTATGGGCTACCCGCAGGGCAGGCAGGCACGAAGCTGGCGGGGCTTCCCACCGGCACGGTCAACCCCGGCACCCTGGTCTCCACGCTGGAGCGTCTCGGCTGGCGTCGAGGCAACCCGGCGGACGCGGGCGTGGTCAACTACCTGTGGCTGCCGTTCGAGAGCCTGGGCTTGGCGGCCGTGCTCAGCATCTCCGACGGGCTGTGGACGGGCATGATCCTCGAGTCCGGCGACCAGCGACTCGAGGATGCCCGCCTGGGGCCGATCGAGACGGTCCGCAACCTCTGGTACGTCGACGACCGCGGCACCACGTGGCTGCCGTGGGAGCAGGCCGACCCCGTCCTGGTCTCCGAGGTGCGCCGTTCGCTGTCCACGCTCGAGGAGAAGATGGCGTGAGCCCCGCGCCCACCGCCTCCGCTGCCGCCGACGCCGTCCAGCGGCCTTCGGCGGAGACCCTGCACGCTGCGGAGCTGGCCCTGCTCGCCGACCGCGACGCCCGCCAGGGCGCGCCCGTCCCGGCTGGCTGGGCGCTGTCCCCGCGCGCGGTGGTCGACTTCGTCATCGGCGACGCCGCCCACGGCATCGCCCCCAAGTTCGTGGGCGAGCGGGCGTTCGTCGAGCGCTGTGTGGTCGCCCTGGCGACGAACCGCGGGCTGATGCTGATCGGCGAGCCGGGCACGGCGAAGTCGTACCTCTCGGAACTGCTCGCTGCGGCGGTGTCGGGAGACTCGACCCTCACCGTGCAGGGATCGGCGTCCACCACCGACGACGCGATCAAGTACTCGTGGAACTACGCCTTGCTGCTGGATCGCGGCCCAAGCCTGGAGGCGCTCGTCCCGGCACCCGTCCACCGCGGCATGAGCGAGGGCAAGGTCGTCCGATTCGAGGAGATCACCCGCTGCCCCATCGAGGTGCAGGATTCGTTGCTGTCGATCCTGTCCGACCGCGTGCTGACCGTGCCGGAACTCTCCGGCCCCGACCGGGTGCTGCACGCCCGCAAGGGGTTCTCCGTGATCGCGACCGCGAACACCCGCGATCGGGGCGTCAACGAGATGTCTGCGGCGCTCAAGCGCCGGTTCAACTTCGAGACGGTGCGCCCGATCCGCGATCATGCCCGGGAGGTGGCCTTGGTGCAGCAGCAGTCCGACGCGGCCCTGGCCGCCGCCGGACTGGAGGTGCGAGTCCCCGCCGACCTGACCGACGTGCTGGTCACGGCCTTCCACGAGTTGCGCACCGGCCGCGCCGCCGACGGCACTCCCGTGGAGCAGCTCTCCACCGCCATGTCGACCGCGGAGGCGGTGTCGGTTGCGGTGACGGCCGGGCTGCGAGCGGCCTGGTTCAGCGGCGGCGCCCCCGCGGGGGCCGACCTGGTGGAGGCCCTGGTGGGGACCGCCTTGAAGGACGAGGCGGAGGATCTGTCGCGGCTGCGCAGCTACTTCTCCCGCGTCGTCCAGCCGCGTTCGTCGGGCCGAGGGGGCGCCCGGTGGCGGGAACTGTACGCCGCCCGTCACCGCATCCTGGATTGACGTGGTGACCGTCGCGGCGTCCGACCGGGGACGCGTGATCTGGGTTCCGGTGCGGCATCACTCCCCCGCCGCCGCGCGGGCCGTCCGCGCGCTGGTCGAGCGGCACCGGCCCGAGGCGGTCCTGATCGAGGGCCCCTCGGAGTTCACCGCCTTCGACCAGCTCGCGTTGGATCACCGCCTCCCGATCGCGATCATGACGTGGCTCCGCTACATCGCCGACGGGCGGGAGCGCCAATCGCATGCCTTGTATCCGCTCACCGTGTTCTCTGCGGAATGGCAGGCCCTGGTGGCGGCACGTGAGTTCGGCGCGCGGGCGGCGTTCATCGACCTTCCCTGGGCCGACCAGTTCGCTGTGACGGTCGCGCTGGCCGCCGACGACGCGGCTCCTCGCCCGGGCGAGGAGGAGGCGGCGCCCTCACTGCCTCAGATCGAGCCCGGGCCAGGGTTCTTCGAGACGCTGGCGCTCCGGGTCGGGCGCGAGGACTCCTCGGCGGTCTGGGACGAGTTCTTCGAGATCGACCCCGATCTGGATCCCGACACCTACCTGATCCGGGCCGCCACGCTGGGCGAGGGGGTGCGGCTGTCGTCGGCGCACGCGGACGAACCGGAGACCAGGGCACGTGAGGCGTTCATGGCCGGCCGGATCGCCGAGACGCTGGCCGACACCGCGGGTCCGGTCCTGGTGGTGACGGGCGCGTTCCACACCGCGGGTCTCCAGGCACTGCTGGCCGGTCGGACCGCGCCCTCCCCCGTTCCGGCCCCGATCGCCCTGCCCGGGCTCGTGGTGGGTACGGCCTTGGTTCCCACCAGTTACGAGACTCTGGATGCCCATCGCGGCTATCTGGCCGGACAGCCCAGCCCGGGGTTCTACCACCGGGTCTTCGAGGCGACGCCGACGCGCGAGGCGAGCACGGTGAGCGACCTGTTCACCGAAGCCATCGCAGCGCTGCGTGCCCGCCGCGTCGCGGTCTCGCCCGCCGACGCGATCGCCGCGATGACCACGGCGAAGGCGCTCGCTCAGATGCGGGGCCATGCCCGGCTGTGGCGCGACGACCTGGTCGACGGCATCACCGGCGCCGTCGTCAAGGACGACCTCGACGAGGATCACCCGCTGCTTCGCGTCGTGCTGACGAGCCTGCGCGGGGACCGCATCGGCCGACTCGCCGAGGGCGCCGATGTTCCCCCGCTCGTGCAGGAGGTCCGTCGCCGCTGGGCGGATCAGGACCTGCCCTTCTCCCGCACCGTCTCGCCCCTCACCCTCACCCTCGACCGTGCCGCCGACCGGGCCACCAGCCGGCTCCTGCATGGGCTACGCGTCGTGGGGGTCCCCGCAGCCACCCCTCCTGCGGCGCCAACGGGGCCACTCACCGCCCGGGCGCGCATCGACGGCAGCGAGCGCTGGGCGGTGGTGTGGAACCAGGACGTCGAGACGGCGCTGATCCACGCCTCACGATGGGGCGGGTCGCTGGAGCAGGCCGTGACGGCCGTGCTGGAGCATCGGGCCCGCCTTGGCACCGCGACCACGCTCGCGGGGGTGCTCACCGATGCGGTTCGTGCCGGGCTGGAGGACGTGTCGGGCCGCCTGGGCGCCGCCCTGCGTGACGTGCTGGCGAGCAGCGACGATCTTGGCGAGCTGGGGGTGGTGCTGGAGTCGCTGGTGCGGCTGGTCCACTTCGACACGTGGCTGGGTGCGGTCGGCCGCTCCGATCTGGCCCACCTCACGCGGTTCGCCCACGAGCGGACCACCTCGGTTCTGGAACGCCTCGCCCCCATGGCGGAGGGCCCGCACATCCCGGCCGCCGTCGCCGCTCTGCGCACCCTCGCGGAGACGACGGCCACCCTGGCGTCGGCCCTCGACCTGGACGTCGACGCCGTGGCGGGGGCCCTGGGGCGCCAAACCGAGCGCCCTCCGGGCTCCCCGGGGCACGACGCCGAGTTCGAGGGGGCGCTGATCGCCGCGGGCTGGCTGCTCTCGGGCGATCCCGGGGCCGCACTGGAGGCCCGGATGTCCGACCCGGCCCAGACCGGGCGCTTCTACTCGGGATTGCTGGCCGTCGCGGGTCACCTGGCGATCGCCGCACCGCAGATCTTCACCGCCGCGGACGACGCCCTCCGCTTCTGGGACGACGATGCCTTCCTGGCTGCGTTGCCCGACCTGCGCCGGGCCATGCACGCTCTGTCGAGCCGGGAGCGCGCCTCGCTGCTGGCTCACCTGACCGGGGACGACGCCGCCCCCGCCCCCTTGGTCGTGGACGACACCGCCTTGGTCGTCCTGAGTCGGCGTGAGGCCCGGGTGTGGGACGCGGTGGCGACCTGGACGGGGACGCAGCCGTGACCGCGTTCACGAGCGCGCCCGGGGAGGAGGAGACGCGTCGCCGGCAGCGGTGGCGGCTCGCGCTCGGCGCCGAGGCCACCCCTCACCTGGGCGCCCTGAGCGGCGAGGCCGCGCAGCAGGAGGCCGTCTTGGCGTTCCTGGAGGGCGGCGGCGGTCAGGATCCGGGGCCTGGTTCCCGCGAGGGGACCGGCCTGATGACGGTTCCCGACTGGATCAATCGGGTCCATACGCTGTTTCCGCGGTCGGTGGCCGACCGCATCGTCGACGATGCCGTGAACCGCTACGGGATGACCGACGTGGTCACCGATCCGGACGCGCTGGCCCGGGCCACCCCCAATGTGTCGCTGCTGAAGGCCATCTTGTCCACCAAGCACCTGATGAACCCCGAGGTGCTGGCGATGGCCCGCAGCATCATCGACACGGTCGTCCGCGATCTGATGCGCACGCTCGCCCGTCCCGTGACGAACCCGTTCACGGGCCGCCGCGATCCGCTGCGTCGCTCCCGGCGTCCGGTCGCGGCGAACTTCGACGCCCGGGGCACCGTGCGCGCGAACCTCAAGCATGTGGATCCCCGGACGCGGCGGTTGGTGATCCGCGAGCCGCTGTTCAACACCCGGGTGCGGCTGTTGCAGCAGCGTTGGCAGGTGGTGGTGCTGGTGGATCAGTCCGGGTCGATGGCCGAGTCGGTGATTCACGCGGCGATCACGGCGGCGATCTTCTCGTCGATCTCCTCGATGCGCACCCATCTGGTCGCGTTCGACACCGAGGTCGTCGACCTGACCGGTGAGATCGGCGACCCGGTGGAGGTGCTGATGCGCGTCCAGCTCGGCGGCGGCACCCGCATCGACAAGGCGATGCAGTACGCCGAACAGGTCCTGGACAATCCGCGCCGTTCGATCGTCGTGCTCAACTCCGACTTCTTCGAGGGCGGCACCGAGCAGACTCTGGTCGCTACGACGGCCCGCATGGTGGAGGCCGGGGTGACGGTGCTGTGCCTGGGCGCTCTGGACGCCTTCGGGCGCGCGAACTACAACCAGGTGCTGGGCCGGATCCTGGCCGGAGTGGGTGCCCAGGTGGCCGTCATGACCCCCGATCAGCTCGCCGAGTGGGTCGCGGAGGTGATCGGATGAACCTCGACGCCCTCACCCCGGAGGTCCTGACCGAACTCACCAACGCGGGCACGGTGCGGCGTGCCGTCAAGGACGCCAGCGTCGAGCTCACCTGGTCCCGGACCGCCGACGGTGCCTGGCTGGCCGAGGCGGCGGATGGCACCCGCTGCCGGCTGGGGGTGGGGACCTTCGACGAGTGGGAGTGCCCCTGCCCCGCCATGTTCCGATGCCGCCATCTGGTGCGGGCCGTTCTCGCCTGGCGACGCGAGCACCCGACCGGCGCCGTCTCCGGCGAGCCCGCAACGGGGCAGCACCCCGCGACGGGCCCGGACGCCGCCTCCACGAGTCCCCCGGCGCCGGCGTCGGCGCCCGGCGGCCTCGGCACCGCCGACCTGGTGTTCTCCTCCAGGGTGCTCGCGCAGGGGGAACGCCTCGTGGCTGCCGGGATCACCGCACGCGTCACCGCGGTGCCGCGACTGCGCGTCCGGCTGCTGCATCCGGTCGACATCGGGGTGCGGTACCCCGTCGGCGGCGACGCGCGCTATGCCCGCTGCGAGTGCGGCGTCCCCGGCTGCGTCCACCTGTACCTGGCCGAGGCGGCACGGGCGCTGGCGGCTCCGAGGCTGGGTTCCGCCGACGCTGTGCTGGTCGACACCGCCCCCGCGGGCGCGGACCGGGTCGATCCGGCGACCTGGCACGCCTGGCTCGATCAGTTGCTCAACCTGGGGCTGGGGGCGGCGGATGCACTCATCGGGGGTGCCGTGCGGCTGGCGACCGACTGGGAACAGCAGGGACGCGTGCATGTGGCCTCCTCACTACGGGAGATCGTCACGCAACTGGAGCACCAGCGTGCCCGCGACGCCCAACTCTCCCCGGAGCGGCTGCTGTTGCTGATCGGCGAGGTGGAGGCCCGGCTGCGCGCCCTGGCGCACGACGGGCCTGCCCCGGCCGCCCTGGTGGCGGGACGCCCGGACGCCGAACAGACCGGGGAGGCGGGCCGGTTCGTCGGGTTGGGCGCCGCATGGTCGCACGTCGGCGGCTGGAACAGCCTGCGGGTGGGGCTGCTGGACACGCGCACGGGAGCGGTGGCATCCCTCGTGGCCGAGCGGGAGGACACGACGGAGCACCTCGTCGAACCCGCCGATCTCCTGGCGGTGCGCCGGGCGGGCGTCCCGCTGGGCGACTGGGCCACGGGCAACGCGCTCGTGCCCCGGTTCCGCCGCCGCGGAGCCGACCTCACGCTGGGGCGGACGCGGATCACCGTGGCCCCCGCTCCGCGCCTGGACCTCGACGCGCTGGCTGCGGTCATTCCCGACGGGTTCGCCGAGGTCGAAGCCCAGCTCTCCGGCGTCCCGGGGCCGCTGGGGCCGCGGCGTCCCACCGATGGCCTCGTGCTCGCGCGGGTCGCCGGCGCGGGCGAGGTCCGCGCCGATCCCGCCACCGGCACCGTGACCGCGACGCTGACCGATCCGGGCGGCTCGACCGCCGCCGTGCGTCTCGCGTGGGGGCCGCGCACCGTCTCGGGCGCACGCAGGCTGGTCACCCTGCTGCACGACCTGCCGCCCCTCGCGGTGGCCGGCCGCTGGCGCGCCGGGGAGCAGGGGCTGGAGGTGGAGCCGACGGCCCTCTGGGTCGCCGAGGGCGTCTTCCTTCCGCAGGTCGATCTGGCCCAGGGGTGCGATCCGGTCGAGGCGCCCCAGTGGCCCCCTGCCGGGGCCGATCCGTGGCGCGACGCCTGGGAGGCCGTCTCTCAGCCGCTGGGCCGGCTGCTCGTCCTGGGGGCGCTGCGCGGCGCCGACACGGTCGCCCCGCAGTTGACGTGGGCCCAGCAGCGTGCCGAATCGGCGGGGCTGACGCGGCTGGCCGCCCTGGCCGGGCGCCTCCGCGGCAGCTTGTGGGAGGCGCAGGCGCGTCGGTTGGCGTTCAGCGACGCCTGCGTCGTGCTCGCCTTCGCCTCCTGAGGACGCCGGGTCAGGCGGGCAGCGTCGAGGCGACGTGGGCCAGCGCCAGGTCGTAGCCGCCCAGTCCCAGGCCGAGGATCGTTCCCGTGACGTAGGGCGAGATGACCATGGTGTGCCGCCACGTTTCGCGGCGGTGCACGTTGGAGATGTGGACTTCGACCGCGAACGGCACCTGGACGACGGCGTCGGCGATGGCGTAGCTGTAGTGCGACCACGCCCCGGGGTTGAGGACGACGGGGAGTTCGTCGGCGGCCGCCTCATGGAGCCAGCCGACGAACTCGCCTTCGTGATCGGTCTGGCGCACGTCGACGTCCAGGCCGAGCCCACGTCCGGTGCTGACGAGGTGCTCGGCGAGCTGAGCGTGCGTCGTCGCTCCGTAGACCTCGGGTTGGCGTTGCCCCAGCCGTCCGAGGTTGACCCCGTTCAGCACCAGCACGCGTCGTTGGCTCATCGTCTGTCCTTTGCTCGTTGGCCTCGCCTCTCAGCGTCGGCGTTCGCGACCCAGCCCGATCTGCAGGTAGGCGGCGGCGAACCGGCCCGAGGCGAGAACGGTGGCGTAGCGGCTCAGCGTGCTCCCCGTCGGGGCCGCGATGGTGGTGACCCGCACGTCGGCGGCCTCCGCGTTCGCCAGGAGGGCGTCGCGGCGGCCGCGGGCCGTCTCGTCGTCGTAGCCGTCGTCCACGATGACCAGCGTGGGCCGGTCTTCCCACTCGCCCTCGACGGGGTCGGCGAACGGATCCCGCCGGTTGACGGCGGCCAGGATGGGCAGCAGTTCCCCCGCGTCGGCGGCCAGCGCGACTCGGCCCGACGCCGTGCGCACCGCCTCGGCGATACGGCGGGACGCCCGAGCGGCGAGCACCGAGGCGCCCCACACGAGAGGTTGCGCGTCGGCCAACTCGATCGCGAGCGTCTTGGCCGGGTTGGCGGCCAGGTCGAGGGTGTACCCCGACGCTGTAGCGACGGCGTCGAGGGCGTCGGCGACGCCTGCGGGGTCGGTTTCCTCCCCCAGTCCGAGGCGTTGCAGCGCCGCGAGCGCGACGATGGCGGCGGGAAACGGGTCCGAAGTGAGCACGGGGAGCAGGGTGGTGGCGCGCGAGGCCGATTCCTGGGCGAGCAGCGAGTCGGGCGGGGCGACGACGATCAGCCGGGCGCCGCGTCGCAGTGCCTCGCGGGCGCCGGAGGCGTCGCACCCTTCGCCGCCCAGCACGATCACCAGGTCGAGCGGGCCGACCCAGCCGGGCAGGTTCCCGACCGACCAGGCCACGAAGGGCACCGGGCAGGTCGGTTCGAGGACGGCGCGGAGCAGCCGGGCCTCGGGGCCGACGGCGATGACCGCGCGGGGGCGGCTCTCCCCGGCGAGGCTGTCGATCGCCTCGTGTGACTCGGCGGCGTCGCGTCGCAGCCGGGCCCCTGCCTCGGCCAGGGGACGCAGCAGGCTGTCGGCGCCTGCCAGGACGGCCGGGTCGTCCAGCCGCGACTCGTCGAACGTCAGCATCACTGGTCCTGGGTGGGCCGGGCCTCGTCGATCACGAGAATCGGGATGCCGCCGCGCACCGGATAGGCGAGGGCACAGTCGGTGTTGGTGCAGACCAGTTCGGAGGCCTCGTAGTCCCACGCGAGTTGCCCGTGGCAGTTCGGGCAGACCAGCAGGTCCAGGATGCCGGGGATCAGGTCACTCATGGGTTCCTCCTTGGATGATGGCCAGCGCCTCGTCCCGCAGGGCCGCCATGGTGTTCTCCTGCCGTGCTTCCACGTTGAGCCGCACCAGCGGCTCGGTGTTGGAGGCCCGCACGTTGACCCACCAGTCCTCCCCGGTGATGGTCACGCCGTCGTCGTCGTCGGCGACGCCCCGATCGGCGAACGCCGCCCGCACCGAGGCCAGGACGGCAGCGACATCGCTCACCGTGGAGTTGATCTCGCCCGAGGCCGCATAGCCGCCGAAGCGGTCGGCGAGCTGCGACATGGTCGCGGTGCCTTGGCCCAGCAGTGACAGCACGTGCAGGCCCGCGAGCATGCCGGTGTCGGCGCCCCAGAACTCGCGGAAGTAGTAGTGGGCGGAGTGCTCGCCGCCGAAGATGGCGCCCTCGTGGGCCATGTGGGCCTTCATCGAGGTGTGGCCGACGCGGCTGACCACCAGGCGTCCGCCCAGACTGGCGACCCGCTCGGCCACCGACCGGGAGGTGATCTTGTTGATGACGATGGTGCCGCCGGGCTCGCGTGCCAGTTCCTGCTCCGCGATCATCGCGGTGACCACCGACGGCTGCACCACGTCGCCGCGCTCGTCGATGATGAAGCACCGATCGGCGTCCCCGTCGAACACCAGGCCGACGTCGGCGCCGTGGTCGCGGACCGCCTGCTGGGCGGCCACGAGGTTCTCGGGGATCAACGGGTTGGGCATGTGGTTGGGGAACCGCCCGTCCAACTCCAGGTAGAGCCCGACGATGTCGAGCCCGAGCGGCCCCAGCACCGCGCCCGTCGTGAGCCCGGCCATGCCGTTCCCGGCGTCCACGACGACCTTCAGCGGTCGCAGCCCGTCCAGATTGACCAGCGAGCGCAGGTATTCCCCGTAGCCGGCCAGGAGGTCGATCTCGCGGCGCTCCCCCGGCGTAGGAGCGGGAGCAGGGACCGGGCCCATGGCCGTGTGCCGCAGCGCGACGAGCGACTCGGGGCTGACGGGCGCCGCGTCGGGGAGGCAGAACTTGATGCCGTTGTAGTCGGGTGGGTTGTGCGAGGCCGTGAACTGCACCCCGTGCAGGTGAAGGAGGCCGGAGGCGTACCACAGCTCGTCGGTGGAGGCCAGGCCGGCATCCACCACGGAGGCACCCTGGGCCCGCGCGCCCTCGGCGAACGCGTCGGCCACCTCGGGGCCGCTGACGCGCATATCGCGCGACATCACGAACTCACGGCCTGCCAGCCCGAAGACGGCGACGTACGCGGCCCCGATCGCCCGCGCCCCCGCCGCGTCCCATTCCGCATGCGGACCACCGAAGAGCCCTCGGATGTCGTTGGCCTTGAAGATGCTCTCCGTGATCACCGGTCCAGGGTATCGGCTGCCGCGTCGAGATCGGCCACGACACCGAGGTGTCCCCGCCGGCGGGTGACGCGAGGCTGGGGGCTGGCGTCGACGCGGGCCGGATCGTCCCAGGTGAGGCCGACCTCGCGCACCGCGTCGGCCAGCGCGAGCAGGTCGTCGTGGCTGGGCGCAGGCTCGGAGGCGTCCAGCGGGAGCCGGATCAGTTCCCATCCGCGGGGCGTGGACAGCCCGGCGCAATGCTCCTCGCACAGGTCGTAGCTGCCCGGCTCGTGCCGCAACGCCAGCGGGCCGACCACGGCCGCACGGTCGGCATAGGCGTACGTCAGGGTCGCGATCGCGGCCTGCTGGCAGCCCGATTTGGTGCACAGACGGGGTTTCACCCGGGTCACGCTACCCCGGCGTGCGCATCGGGACACGGACGAGCGGCGGGGTGTCGGTCGCCCTGGCTACAGTGACGGCCATGATCAAGCGGCGGGATCGTCACGGGCGTGGCCTGCGGGGCCGATTGGCCACGCCGAACGTCTACACCGGCGTGGCGGTCCCGGTGGCCCGCGAGGTCGCCCCCGCGGCGTTCTTCACCCGCTGCGTCACCGACGCCTTGGCGCAGATCTCCCGCGCCTGCCCGCCCGCCCTCGCCGCGATGGATGTCGGCGTGGAGGACGTCCCGACCGTGACGCCGGCGTGGGTGGATCGGGTGCCTCTGGCCGCGGCCGTGTCGGCGACGCCGACCAAGAACGGTCAGGTGGTGGTGTTCCGGCGGCCGATCGAGCGGCGGGCGCGGACGCGATCGGGCCTGCGGATCCTGGTGTATCGGACGATCGTGGAGCAACTGAGTGAGGCGACCGGCATCCCGATCGACGAGATCGATCCGGGCGGTCATCGCGATGACGAGGACGACTGACACGCTGCCCGCGTCACGGGGCGCTCGATACGGCGCCCCGTCGACGCGAACTCAGACGGCGCGACGCTTCAGCTTGCGCCGTTCTCGCTCCGACAGCCCACCCCAGATACCGAACCGCTCGTCGTGCGCCAGGGCGTACTCCAGGCACTCCGAACGGACGTCACACGTCTGGCAGACCTTCTTGGCCTCCCGGGTGGAGCCACCCTTCTCGGGAAAGAACGCCTCCGGGTCGGTCTGTGCGCACAGCGCACGCTCCTGCCAGCTCAGCAGGCCGTCGTCGTCCAGTACCACGATCAGCTCAGGCATGCTTGGACCTCCTCGACGCGCCGATTAACGTGCTTGACAACTAGAATTACACCCGTGTCGTTTCGAGTAGTCAAGCCGATTTTGTCAGCCCTACGGGGGACACGACGGCACTTTTTTTCGTCCTAGACTCGCCTGTCAGGCTTGCGCGTCACTGCTGCCGCGGCGCTTCCACCCCGGGATGCTCGTCACGTCCGACCGGATGCCAGCCCTCCGCGTGAGGCCCGGATGCTGCGGCCCCCGGCGCACCCTCCGCGGCGTCCGCGGCGCTCGCCCAGGCGGCGCCGCTGGTCGGATCGAGGCTCCAGCCGACGGCCTCGTCCGCCGGGGCCTCCAGTTCCGTGCCGCCCTCCGCGGGCGGTTCGACCGGACTCGCCTCAGGCTCGGCCGCGGCGGGGGCGATGCGTCCGGCCCGCAGCCCCCGCAGCAGCAGCCACAGCGTCGCCGAGGCAACGATCTTGACCACGATGTCGAGCAGGCCGCCCAAGATCTCCAGCACTACTGCCAGCGTCCCAGCCGACGCGCTGGCGCCAACCCCCGCGCCCACGATCGTCACCAGCGTCCCGACCGTGACCACCGTGGCGGCCACGGCGATCAACCGCTCGGTGCGCGGACCCAAGGAGGCGAGGGCACACGCCCACACCAGCGCCACCACGACGATGACCAGGGTGAGGTTCATCGCCGTCAGCGCGACGTCCTGGGCGGCCGCCGACACCGGGACGCCCGACCCCAGTTCCAGGCCGAACCGCGTCACCGACAAGACGATGGACGCGGCCGTCACCGCCACGACGATCCAGGCGGCCGGTTCTCGCAGCCGCACCACGTTGTCGAGCATGTCTCCCTCTCGTCGCCTCAATCTCACACGTAGCAGGCGCCCGCCTGGGCCGCGACCCGGGCCACCAGCGCCTTGACGTTTTCCGCTCCGGCGAGGGTGGTGACCAAGGTCGCGTCCTCGGTGTGCACCACGACCATGTCGCTGACCCCGGACAGCGTGAGCACGTGTCCCGGCACCGTGTTGATCACCAAGTTCCCCTCGGCATCGAGCAGGACGCCGTCCCCGTCGACGACATTGCCCTGGCCATCGGCGGCGAGCACCTCCGCGAGGCTGGCGAATCCGCCGACGTCACGCCAGCGGATCGGCAGGGCGACCGCACGCACATGGGCGTCGGTGGCACCGTGGGAGACGGGCTCCATGATCGCGAAGTCGACCGAGGTCTTGCGGAGCGTGCCGAAGATGACGTCGAGCCGTTCGGGATGCGCGGCCAACTCCTGAACCTTGGCGAAGGTGTCGGGTTCCAAAGCGGCGAGCTGATCCAG